>JAYUEA010000218.1:0-1857 GCA_043739465.1 Propionibacteriaceae bacterium | reverse complement strand
TCATCATCGCCAGCTCGGATGCCTCCAGAGCAGCGGCGGCCGCACGGATCCGGGGCGGCGCCAGGGACAGCAGGAGCCCGGCCACGTCGTCGTACCCGCGTTCGCCGTGCTTCGCCTTCCGCTTCCCGTGACCGATGAACTGACGCATCACGCCGATGCCGCCGCTCGAGGTGACCGTGCCTTCGTGGGCGTCGATGTCGCCGGCGACGATCCGCAGCAGCGTCGTCTTGCCCGTGCCGTTGGGGCCGACGAGCGCCGCGGTGGCGCCACCGCCGACCCGGAAGGTGATCTCGTCGAGAAGGGGTCTTCCGTCAGGAAGGGAGTACGAGACCGCGTTGATGTCGACGTGGCCCATGGGGGTAAGTCTGCCCTAGCGCATCGTCTCCGGCTCAACGTTTTCCCGCCGCTCCCTGACCCCGCCGACCTCACCCGGACGCGTGCACGACAGGATGGCCGTCAACCGACCGAGGAGAGCCCCTGTGACCGCGATCGACGACGCATTGCCGACAGCCACCGACACCCGAGCCGCCCTGGTCAGCCGCGACGCGCTCGCCGAGGCCGGACGCCTGTTCGTCGACGTGTTCGGTGACGTGCCCGCGCTGGTCGTGGCTGACGAGAACACCTGGACCGCTGCTGGGTCGTCTGTCGTGGCGTCGCTGGTGGGTGCCGGGGTGAAGGTGCTGGACCCGTACGTGTTCGCGGGCACGCCGACCCTGTACGCGGACTACGCCAACGTCGTACGGCTGCGCGAGCACGCGGCCACCACCGACGCTGTGATCCTCGTGGTGGGCGCCGGCACGCTCAACGACATCGCCAAGCTGGCGTCCGGCGAGCTGGGACGTCCGTACGGGGTGGTGGCGACGGCGGCCTCGATGGACGGCTACGCCGCGTTCGGCGCCTCGATCACGCGCGACGGCTTCAAGATCACGCGTACCTGCCCGGCTCCTGCTCTCGTGGTGGCGCCACTGGACGTCATGGCGACGGCTCCGGGGCGGCTGACGGCGACCGGCTACGGCGACCTCGTTGAGAAGGTGCCCGCCGGCGCGGACTGGGTGGTCGCCGACGAGCTCGGGATCGAGCCGATCGACAGGGATGTGTGGAACCTCGTGCAGCCGCCGCTGCGGCATGCGCTGGGGGATCCTTCCGGGTGTGCGGCCGGGGACGTCGACGCTATCAGGGCGCTCGCCGAGGGACTGCTGCTCAGCGGGCTGGCGATGCAGGCGCACCAGTCGTCGCGTCCCGCGTCGGGCGCCGGCCACAACTTCAGCCACCAGTGGGAGATGGAGGGGCACGGCCTCGACTGGCAGCCGCCGCTCACCCATGGCATCAAGGTTGGGCTGGGCACGATCGCGAGCTGCGCGCTGTACGAGACGGTGCTGGGCCTGGACGTGTCAGCAGTCGATGCGGGGGCGCGGGCGGCTGCCTGGCTGACGCCCGAGGGAGATGAGGCGAGGGTGCGGGCGCTGCAGCCCGTACCGGCCATCCAGTTGCCGGCCGTGGAGCAGACCAGGCTCAAGTACGTGGCGGTTGATCAGGCCGCGGAGCGGGTGCGTACGATCCAGGCCGCCTGGCCGCGGATCGTCGAGCGGGTACGGCCGTTGCTGCTGCCCGCCGCCGAGGTCGCGTCCCGCCTGCAGGTCGTCGGCGCCGCCTACCACCCGGCGCAGGTCGGCATCAGCCAGAGCCGACTGCGTCGCACGTACCTGCAGGCCCAGACCATCCGCTCGCGGTACACGATCCTGGATGCGTTGTACGAGCTCGGCCTGCTCGAGTCGGTCGTCGACTCCCTGTTCGCGCAAGGCGGCTACTGGTCCGACTGGCCGCAGGCCTGAGCTCTTTTCCATTCCTGTCCCGCCC
>JAYUEA010000217.1:0-1859 GCA_043739465.1 Propionibacteriaceae bacterium | reverse complement strand
GCGCGTGCAACGCATCGTGAATGCGTGACGTCGAGGCGATCACGGGAGGCCGGGACGGCGGCGAGGCACCGTCGGCGATGCGCGCTTACGAGGTGGTGGGGGCCTCCCACCAGAGCAACCGTCTGCACTGTGGCAGGAGCGGACCGCCAAGGACCCCTCGCGGGCGCGCGCGACCGGCTGCCGTCGCGTGAGCCGCTGCCCTCTGGTGAGGGGGCGGAGTCAAGCGCTGTCGGGTTTTGCCGGGCCTGCGGTGGTTCGTTCGGCGTCGTTGAGGACTTGGCGCAGGACGGGGGCGAGGCGCCGTAGCTCGGTGAGAACGAGCGTGGTGAGGTAGGCGAGTTCGCGTTCGCCGAGCGGGGTGAGGGCCAGGCGTACGACGCGCCCGTCGTCGTCAGCACGATGGCGCAGGAGGTGGCCGCCAGCTTCGACGCGGTCGACGAGTTCGGTCATGCTGCTCGGTTTGAGCAGCAGGTAGTCGGCCGCCTGGCCGAGGGTGGGACCCAGGGGTTCTGGGTGGCCTCGGATCGCCAGCAGCAACTGGTGCTGGACGTGACTGAGCCCCAGCGTCTGGGCTTGTTCCTCGCTCCATTTGTTGAATTTGCGCATCTCGGCCCGGAAGGCCAGGAGGTGCCCGTATTCCGCGTCCGCCGGTTGCGGAGGATCCGCGGGGGTCTGGCTGCGCATCATGTGGCGCTGATCCCCCGCAGCACGCCGTCGGGAAGACCCTTCAGGGCTGGCGTCGCCATATCGGTCGGTGCGGCCAGGCGCTGGGGTGCTCCGACAAAGTCAGCCGGGATACCACGATGCCGAAGGTTCGGGGGACGAAAGGTTTTCCCAAGGTTGTTGGGCGGGCGTGTCCGCGGCGCAGCAGGTTGATCCGTTTCACTCGTCGGCATGACTCACCTCGCTGTCGTGGCACCGGTCGGTTCGTTGCGCGCGCTCAGGCTGGTGGTGACCGCCGTCCTGGGCATGACCCTGGTAGGTACCGCTGTGTCGGTCGTGGCGTTGGAACGCCCGACAACGCCAGCGGTCGTGGCGGCGACAGGTGTCGGGCCGTTCGCGGTCGGTCAGACGATTCGCACCAGCTGGGGATATCTGGTGGTGTCGCACGTCGATCCCGTTTCGGGCGTCAGCAACGGCGACATTGGACATGCAGCTGCTGGCGTGAGTGTCAACGACTTCGTCAAGCAGGGTCAGCAGGAGCTGCAGGTCACGTTGGCGTTGACTAGCGCGCGTCGCACCAGCACGGTCGGCTACGCACCCGACCAGTTCCAGCTTCGGGTGGGCACTGCGAAGGCCACGATCGCCCCCAAGCTCGCGACGCTGCTCCGCGGCCAATTGCAGCCCCTGGCGGTGGTGGAAGGACACGTCGGCTTTCTGGTACCCGCCGATGCCCAGCACCTGTGGTTGCAGTACACCGACCCAGGTCGGACGCAGCCGGTGGTGGTCGACCTGGGCCGGGTCGCCCCGCCGCCTGTCCAGCCAGAGGACCACAACAACCACTGAACCAGTCAACCACTGACCCTCGTGCCGATGCCGTCCCCGCCCCACTCACTGCCCAGGAGAAGACCATGATCAGATCGGATCTCACAGTGGGCCGGCACGCTTCGGGTGCGTTGGGTTGGGGCCTACCGGCCGCGGTGACGGTGGCGCTGACCAGTCAGTTCTGGCTGGCCATCCTGCTGCACGTCACCGCCAACCCCGGCGCCGGCACGGGGTGGTGGCTGGTGACGTCGTGGCTGCCGGACGCCGTGCTGATGCTGCCAGCCTCGCTCGCCGCGGGGTGGTGCGCGCTACGCCTGTGGGACCGGTCTGTTCGGGCGGCGGGTCCGGGCCTGACGCACCGCCTCGCCGTGCTC
>JAYUEA010000216.1:0-5681 GCA_043739465.1 Propionibacteriaceae bacterium | reverse complement strand
ATCGCGCCCTTCACGTACGGGCGGGTCGAGAGGTCGTCGATGCCGGCCTGGATCGCCGTCTTGACTGCGGCGTCGTCCATCGTGCGGCCCTCGGGGAGGGTGACGACGACCATCGCGCTCGCGTCGGCTGCTGACGGGAACGTCATCCGCAGCTGGTCGTACGCGATCTGGCTGGATGTGCCGGGGATCGAGAGGCTGTCGGTGACGGGCTGCTTGATCGCGAAGGCGGTGCCGCCCAGCGCGACCAGCAACAGGATCCAGGCGGCGAGGACTCGGCCCCGTCGCTGGAAGCACCAACGACCGACGTCGTACAGGAATGCAGACATGTGTGACCCCAGACACCTCGAACAGATTCGATACGTTACTGTATCCAAGACGTTGGTGTATCCAAAATGTGCGTACGCTCAGGCGCAGAAGAACTGGAGGCGGTGACATGACCACGGACCATGCCGTGACGACCCGGCGACGGGCAGCCACGCGGGCGAGGCTGCTCCACGCGGCCCGAGAGGTCATCGCCGAAAGGGGTGCCGGCGGGGCGACCGTCGAGGGGATCGCCGATCGCGCCGGGTTCACGCGCGGCGCCTTCTACTCCAACTACTCCAGCCTCGACGAGCTGATCGTCGACCTCATCCGCGACGTCGGCGAGGTCCGACTGCACGAAGTCAGGGAGGCCGCCAGGCAGTTCGCGGCCAACCGGACGCCAGGCCTGACGATCAGCGACGCGCTGTCGGGCGGCGTGCGCGAGTTCGTACATCTCCTGCAGCCACCCATGCAGGAGGTGCTGCTCCAGACCGAGCTTCGCCTGTACGCGCTGCGCCACGACGGCGCCCGTGAGGGGTACGTGGCGGTGGCGCGCGAGACCATGACCGGCGTGTACGCGATCCTCGAGAGCCTCTGCGCGAGCGTCCACGCGCGCCTACGCACGAGCCCCGAGATCACGATGGAGATCCTCCTGGGCTTCTTCGACCAGGGCAGCGCTATGAGCTACCTCGATCTCGGCCGCATCGACGCGGACGCCCAGATCGCACGGCTCAGCCAGCTGGTCGAGGTCATCATCGAGACCGACCAGCCCTGCTGAGTCGGCACCTGCCTAACGTTGTAGCCGCCGTCGACCCTTCGACACGGGCAGTTTCGCGGCCCTGCTCAGGGAACGCTCCCCCAGCCTGTCCCGGCCTGCTCGGGGAACAGTCCCCAGCCTGTCCCGGCCGGCTCAGTGACCGATCCCTGAGCCCGTCGAAGGGTGAACGACGAACGGCTGCCAACCACCCGCCCGGCCCCTGGCTAGGCTGGCGCCGTGCGCGTACTCATCACCGGCGGAGCCGGCTACATCGGAAGCACCATCGCCTCAGCCTGCCTGGACGCGGGCCACGTCGTGGTCATTGTGGACGACCTCTCGCAGGGGCGCCAGGAGTTCGTGGCCGGCCGCACGTTCTACTCCGGCGACATCGCCGACAGCACCCTGATGGACCGCGTCTTCACCGAGAACGCCCTCGATGTCGTCGTGCACTGCGCGGCCGCGATCGTCGTGCCGGAGTCGGTGGCGAAGCCGTTGTACTACTACGAGAACAACGTGGGCAAGACGCTCGACCTGCTGGCGACGATGGAGCGCCACGGCGTACGCAGGCTCGTGTTCTCGTCCTCGGCATCCCTGTACAGCCCGCCCGAGGGCCAGCTGGCCGCCACCGAGGACTCGCCCGTCGACCCCGGCAGCCCGTACGCGCGGACCAAGCTCGTGATGGAGATGGCACTCAAGGACGTGTCGTACGGGTCCGAGCTGCGCGCAGTCGCGCTGCGCTACTTCAACCCCATCGGCGCCGATCCGGAGCTGCGTTCCGGTCAGCAGCGGAGGCACCCCAGCCATGTACTGGCCAAGATGCTCGAGGCGTGGTCCGAGGGCGGCACGTTCACCATCACCGGCTGCGACTGGGACACCCCCGACGGCACCGGGATCCGCGACTACCTCCACATCTGGGACCTCGCGAAGGCCCACGTCGCGGCGATCGAGAAGTTCGACGCGGTGACCGCGACGGATCCGTACAGGGTCATCAACATCGGCCGCGGCGAGGGCGTCTCCGTACGGCAGCTGGCCGAGGCCTTCCAGACGGCGACCGGCGAGCCGCTGAAGATCGCCGAAGGCCCGTCGCGTCCCGGTGACGTGCTCGGCGCGTACGCGGTCGTCGACGCCGCCCACCGCGATCTGGGCTGGACCGCCGAGCTCACGGTCGCCGACGGCATCCGCGACGCGATCGCTTGGCTGCCCAAGCGCAAGGAACTCCTCGGCTACTGAGGACATACCCCTCGGCGGGAGACCCCATACCCCTCGGCGGGAGACCCCATACCGTCAATGACCCTCGACGTGAGACGGGTCGCGGGCACATGATGTCGCTGATCGGTCAGTGGACCCCGATCCACGATCGAGGAGAGGACTTCCCATGAGCGGCACCGGAACACCCGAGGACCACTGGGTCCTTGCGACGCCTCCGAAGACCAGCGAGTACGAGATGTGGCTCGACACCGTCGGTGGCAAGGAGGTGATCGTCTGCCAGGTCGGCAAGACGATCCTCCACTACGACAAGCGCTGCCTCGACGACCTGCACGCGATGCTCACGGCGGCCGGCGACTGGGTCGACCTTGGCTCGGCGGACGAGCAGAAGGACGCGAAACCCGGCACCGTCGAGGGTTGGGGCCGGTCGGCGGACAACCCGGTCGGCGGCTGGTACGGGCTCAAGAAGGGGCTGCGCGGCCGCTTCGGAATGTACGTCCCGCCACTCATGGAGGAGCTGGGCCGCGCCGAGGTCGAGCACAACCCCCGCAACAACCGGATGCGGGCGATGTAAGCGGGACGAATCCGCCAAGCGACGACCTCGACGGCCTCTTCTCGGGTCCACGGGGCGTCTGGTGGCCGAATCCTCCCGTCAACTCCTCAGAGATCCGAGTCGCCTCAGCCCTCCTGGGCGACGATCTGGCGCAGGTAGGTGCCGTAGCCGGACTTGCCGAGGGCGTCGGCCTGTACGAGCAGCTGATCGGTGTCGATGAAGCCGTTGCGCCAGGCGATCTCCTCGGGGGAGCCGACCAGCAGGCCCGTGCGCTTCTGCATGGTGCGTACGAACTCGCCCGCCTCGGACAGCGAGTCGAACGTTCCCGTGTCGAGCCACGCCGTTCCGCGCGGCAGGACCGAGACCTTGAGCTTGCCCTGCTCGAGGTACACCCGGTTCAGGTCGGTGATCTCGTACTCGCCACGCGCCGACGGCTTGAGCTCCGCGGCGTAGTCGCAGACGTTCTCGTCATAGAAGTACAGGCCAGGCACGGCCCAGTGGGACTTCGGCTTCGCGGGCTTCTCCTCGATGGAGAGCGCGGTGCCGTTCTCGTCAACCTCCACGACGCCGTACGCCGTCGGGTCGGCCACGTAGTAACCAAAGATCGCGGCACCGTCGATGTCGTTCTGTTCGCGCAGCTGGGCTCCGAGCCCGCGACCGTAGAAGAGGTTGTCGCCGAGGACGAGTGCCGACTTGTCGTTGCCGACGTGCTCGCGGCCGAGGACGAACGCCTGGGCGAGGCCGTCGGGAGTGGCCTGCACGGTGTACGAGATCGACATGCCCCACTGCGAACCGTCGCCCAGCAACCGCTGGAACGCCGGGCTGTCGGTGGGGGTCGAGATCACCAGCACCTCGCGGATCCCGGCGAGCATCAGCGTCGAGAGGGGGTAGTAGATCATCGGCTTGTCGAAGACGGGGAGCATCTGCTTGCTCGACCCGATCGTCAGCGGATGGAGCCTCGTGCCCGCCCCTCCGGCGAGGATGATCCCCTTCACTTCGGCCTCCCTTGACGCCAGAGAGCAGGTCTCCCCGTCGGCCCGGCTAGTCTATCGACCATGAAGAGGCTCCTCGTGACCGGCGGCGCCGGGTTCATCGGCTCGAACTTCGTGCGCTGGATCGTGGCCAACACCGACGCGTCGGTCGTCGTCCTCGACAAGCTCACCTACGCGGGGAACGCCGACTCGTTGGCGGGTCTGGAGGCCGACCGGGTGAAGCTCGTCGTGGGCGACATCTGCGACGCTGACCTGGTCGACTCACTGGTCGCCGACGCCGACGCCGTCATCCATTTCGCCGCCGAGTCGCACAACGACAACTCGCTCAACGACCCGTACCCGTTCGTCCACACGAACATCATCGGCACATACACGATCCTGCAGGCCGTAAGGAAGCACGACGTCCGGCTCCATCACATCTCCACCGACGAGGTGTACGGCGATCTCGAGCTCGACGACCCCGATAGGTTCCACGAGTCGACCCCGTACAACCCGTCGAGCCCGTACTCCTCCAGCAAAGGCGCCTCCGACCTGCTCGTACGCGCCTGGGTCCGGTCGTTCGGCGTGAAGGCGACGATCTCGAACTGCTCGAACAACTACGGGCCCTACCAGCACATCGAGAAGTTCATCCCGCGCCAGATCACAAACGTGCTCTCGGGCCTGCGCCCCAAGCTCTACGGCACCGGCGTGAACGTCCGCGACTGGATCCACGTCGACGACCACAACGCTGCCGTCTGGCTGATCCTGAACGACGGCAAGATCGGCGAGACCTACCTCGTCGGCGCCGACGGGGAGCGCAACAACAAGGACGTCATCGAGGACATCCTCGCCCTGCTCGGGCAGCCGACCGACGCGTACGACCTCGTCGCCGATCGTCCCGGGCACGACATGCGCTATGCCATCGACTCCTCCAAGCTCCGCGACGAGCTGGGCTGGAAGCCGACGTACCGCAACTTCGGCGAGGGCCTGCTCGCGACCATCACCTGGTACCGCGACAACGAGTCCTGGTGGCGCTCCGCCAAGGACGCGACGGAGGCCACGTACGCGAAGACGGGCCAGTAGCACCTCCGCGTCTTTTCAAGGATCCGAGCCAGAGGAAGAGGAACGTCGTGGCTGAGCTGTCTGTCGAGACGACACCCATCGACGGGATGCTGGTCGTTCACCTGCCCGTCCACGGCGACAACCGAGGATGGTTCAAGGAGAACTGGCAGCGGGAGAAGATGACCGCCCTCGGCGTGCCCGACTTCGGACCCGTGCAGAACAACATGTCGTTCAACGCCGAGATCGGCACGACCCGCGGCATCCACGCCGAGCCGTGGGACAAGTTCGTCTCCAGCGCTCAGGGACGCTACTTCGGCGTGTGGGTCGACCTGCGCGAAGGGCCGGGGTTCGGAACCGTCTTCACGTGTCTGGTCGACGAGTCGATCGCGGTGTTCGTGCCCCGGGGCGTCGGCAACGCCTACCAGACACTCACCGAGAACGTCACGTACAGCTACCTCGTCAACGACCACTGGTCGGCTGAGAAGACCAGCGACTACTCGTACGTGAACCTGGCCGACGAGACGCTGCCGATCCCGTGGCCCATCCCGCTCGACCAGGTCGTGATCTCGGCCAAGGACATGACCCACCCGCGGCTCGCCGACGCTAAGCGCGTACCGCGCCTCAAGACGCTGATCCTCGGCGGCAAGGGCCAGCTGGGACGGGCGCTCGCGCTCGACTTCCCCGACGCCACCAGCGTCGACCTCGACGAGCTGAACCTCACCGACCCGGCGCAGGTGGAGGCATGGCCGTGGGCCGAGTACGACCTCGTGCTGAACGCGGCCGCGTGGACGAACGTGGACGGCGCGGAGACCCCCGACGGCCGTGCGGCGTC
>JAYUEA010000215.1:0-1862 GCA_043739465.1 Propionibacteriaceae bacterium | reverse complement strand
CCGGTCCGATCGCGACATCGACGACAGGGACACTCTTCCTGTCGGAGGCGACCGACCCCCGCTGGCAGGTGTCGGTCGGCGGCGTGCCCCTGGCACGTACGACCTCTCCCGACTGGCGCCCTGCGTTCGTGGTCGACGGGCAGACCGGGGACGTCACCGTCACGCTGGCGCAGGACCCGTGGTGGGGCTGGATGGCGCTCGCCCAGCTGCTCGCGCTGATCCTGCTCGCGCTGTTCGCCGCGCCGGCGGTCAGCCGTGAGTCCGACCACTACCGAGCCGGTCGCAGGTCCCTGGGAGATGCGCCATGAGGTCCGGTGCGTGGCGCGTCGGCCTGGGGATCGTCGTCGTCGCCCTGATCGCGGTCGGCCTCTCGTTCGTCCCGGCCCAGACCGTGCAGCAGGTCTCGATACCTGTCACTGGCTCGCAGTCGGTGGTCTGCCCCTCGCAGGAACCGGCTCTGCTGCCGGTGACCGTGCGTGCCACAGACTCCGGACCCGTGAACGGGCGAGCCATCGGCGCGACCAGCTCGGGTCCCGTGACGGCGAGCGGCATCAGCGCGACCGCGAAGCCGTACCTCCTGTCCGGCAGCCAGTCCGTGGCCGGCATCTCCCACGCCACCAGAGCGTCGGGGCCGGACAAGGGACTGTGGCTGGCGTCGTGCAGCGCGCCGGCGACCGAGCAGTCGTTCGTCGGCCTGGTCGCCGACGAGACCCACGTCGTCACGCTCATGATCACGAACCCGGACCCCACCGAGACCGTCGTCGACGTCGCGTTCTACGGCGCGAAGGGCCGGATCACGACCCAGGGATCCCGCGGGCTCAAGGTGCTGGGGAACAGCACACGCCCGCTCGGGCTTGCGCAGCTGGTCAACGGCGAGGGGCCGGTGACCGCGGTGGTGGAGGCGTCGCAGGGACGTGCGTCCACGTACGCGCTCGTGGAGAGCGCGAAGGGGTCCGACTGGGTGACCGCGTCGGGCGGCGGCTCGACAGTCGTGACGATCGCGGGGGTGCCCGGTGGCACCGGTGCGCGGGTCCTCGCGGTCACGAACATGTCCGACCGGAGGGCGTCGTTCTCCGTCGAGGTGCTTGCCGCCAACGAGTCGTTCGCGGCGGCCGGTGCCGATTCCGTCTCGATCGAACCCGAGTCCACGGTGACCGTCACGCTCGAAGAGGTGCTTCGCGGGGAGGTCGCCGGCCTGCGGATCACGGCCACCCGGCCCGTGGCGGCGGCGCTGTGGTCGACGAGCGCGGAGGGCGACCTCGGCGTCAGCCCGTCGCGCCCCGCGTTCCGTGGCAGCTCGATCATCCCGGTCACTGCCGGTGGGGTGCTGGTGGCGACGAACCCCGGCACCGAAGCGGCCTCGCTCACCATCACCTTGCTGAACGGGACCTCGGTCGTGGAGAGCCAGGAGGTCACGGTCAAGGGCGGGACCTCGGCGCAGGTGCCGATGACGACCGGTACGGCAGCGCAGCTGACGACCACCTCGGCCGACCTGCGCCTGACGACGCTCGTCACGGCTGTGAACGGAGTGGCAGGGATCGGCGTCGCGGCGTGGGGTCCCGGAGGTCCGGGCGCCATCGAGGTCACGCCGACGCTCGACCCCAACCTCGGCTGAGCTCGTAGCGCCAGCGTCTTCGGGTCAGTCCTCGTCGTCGGGGTCGTCGGGGTCGAGGCGATCTGCCGGGATGCCGGTGAGCGCGGACACCTGCTCGACCAACGTCCCGTGGATCAGCGCCCGCAGCGCCCGCCGCGTGGTGGCTCTGTGCTCGATCGGACGCCGGTAGACGACGATCCGCGCCGCGGAGGTCGGCGTCGCGTCCTGGGCTGCCGCCAGCGGCACCCGGCTCGACCACTGGTCGGTC
>JAYUEA010000214.1:0-1862 GCA_043739465.1 Propionibacteriaceae bacterium | reverse complement strand
CGCCTTGACGCGCACCTGCAGGAGGCTGGTCTGCCGACCCGGCTGACCGCCGACGCGACCGCGACGGACGTGGCGGCTCGTGGCGGCGTGCCTGCGGCCTGGGTGTCGCTCCAGGAGCGCCACATCGCGCGGGCGGTCGAGGAGGCGGTGTCGGCGATGCCGGCAGATGGCCGTGCAGTGGTGCTGGCGAAGGCGTACGGGGGACCGGCCAAGGCATCTCTCGACGACCCGGTCGGTATGCAGGGCGAGGTGCGCTCCCGGCTGCTCAAGACCGGCACGCCCGGCTTCGCACCCGAGGTGGCGCTGTCGTTCGAGTCGGCCTACGCGTACGTGCTGGCAATGGGCGGCATCCCGTGCTACCCGACGCTGGCCGACGGCGTCACGCCGGTCTGCCCTTTCGAAGAGCCGGCCGGTGAGCTCGCCGCGCGCCTCGTCGAGCGCGGCATCCACCTGGCCGAGCTGATTCCGATCCGGAACAAGGGCGCGGTCGTCGACGCGTACGTGGCCGCCTTCCGCGCCGCGGGCATCGAGGTCGTGGCCGGCACGGAGCACAACACCGCGGACCGGATCCCGTTCGACCCGGCCTGTACTGACGGGCCGATGTCGGACTTCGCCCGTGCGGAGTTCTGGCGCGGCACCTGCATCGTGGCCGCTCACCAGGCGCGCGTCGCGGCAGGGCTGCCGGGCTATGTGGACGCCGAGGGCGCACTGGCGTCCGATGTCGAAGAGCTTGTGCGCCAAGGAGCCGCCATCATCAGCGGCGTGGAGGAGTAGGCATGTCAGATCAGCTGTTCGCCGACATCATCGAGGTCGCCCACCGGTTCGGGGAGTCCGAGTACTCCCGGGCCGGCGGCGGCAACGCCTCGGTGAAGGTCGATGGGGTCCTGCACATCAAGCCGAGCGGCGTGCCGCTGCTCACGCTGGCCGCGGCCGACCTCGTACCGCTGCGCCTCCAGCCGCTGCTCGACGCGCTCGTGAGTGACGCCGCCGTCGAGGGCGACCCCGTGATCGCCGCTGCGGCGGCGGCGCTGGTGCCGGAGTACACAGGCGCCCGTCGGCCGAGCGTGGAGATCCTGTTCCACGCGCTGATCGACGAGCCGCTCGTGCTGCACCTGCACCCGCTCACCGCGAATGCGCTCACCTGCAACGCGGACGCCGCGGCCCTGGCACGGACGCTGCTCGGGGACGACGCGGTGGTGGTCGACTACATCGATCCCGGTGTGCCACTGGCCCGTGGCATAGCGGCCGAGCGCGCCGCGTACACGGCACGTACGGGCAAGCCCGCCCCTCGGATCACGTTGCTGCGCAACCACGGGATCATCGTTTCCGGCGACACAGCGGCCGAGGTCACGGCGCACGTCGCCACGGTGACCGACGCCATCCGTACGGCCATCGACGCGGTTCCTGCCCCGGCAGCGCCCGAGGCCGACGAGGCCGGCACCCGCACCCTCATCGATGCCATCGCCCCGACGCTGCGCGGCCTGCTCGGCGGTGACCGGCTGGCGGTCGTTGCGAGCGACGCCGGCGACCTGGTCCGCGCCGAGACGGGCCCCGACTCCGCGATGGTCGTCGGCGGCCCGCTGATCCCCGACCAGATCGTCTACGCCGGCTCCCTGCCGTGCGTGGTCAAGGTGGATGACATCGCGTCGGCCGCCGAGACCACGATGGCCGCCGTCGCCGCACACACGGCCACGTACGGGAAGGCGCCGGTCATCGTCGTCGTACCGCACACCGTCGTCTTCGCCGCCGGCAAGGACAAGGCCGCCGCCGACAACGCGCTGGCCGTCTTCCTCGACGCGCTCCGCGTGACCCGCGACGCCAACCGGCTCGGCTCCGTACAGGTCATGAACCCCGCACAGCGC
>JAYUEA010000213.1:0-1862 GCA_043739465.1 Propionibacteriaceae bacterium | reverse complement strand
TTGTTCTGCCGGTGACCTCGCTGGTGATCGTGCAGGCCTCTGTGCTGACCCGCTACGTGAGGAGCGCGCTCGTCGAGGTGACGAGCGAGGACTACTTCCGTACGGCCCGTGCCGTCGGCTGGACTCGCTGGTTGGCCCTGTGGCGTCACGGGGTCCGGAACGCGGCCATCTCCGTCGTGACAGTGATCGGCCTGCAGCTCGCGACCCTGCTCGTCGGCGCCATCGTCGTCGAGCAGGTCTTCCACCTGCCCGGCCTCGGCACCGCGCTGCTGTCGGCCGTCGCGAACCGTGACCTCGTCGTCGTCCAAGGCATCGTGATGCTGCTGGTCTTCGCCGTCCTCGTCATCAACCTGCTCACCGACCTGTCGTACCTGCTCATCGACCCCCGGCTCCGCAGCCGTGATGCCTCATGAGACGCGCTGGCCTGTACATCGGTGTGGTGCTCGTCGCCGTGGTCATCCTTGCGGCGCTCGTCTCGCTGGTGTGGACCCCGTACGACCCTCTCCAGGTCCAGCCCACGCAGACGCTGCTGCCGGCCGGTTGGCCGCACCTGCTGGGCACCGACAACTTCGGCATCGACATTCTGTCGCGGCTGCTGGTGGGGGCACGGACGACCGTGTACGTCGGTCTCGTCGCCGTGAGCCTGGCCGCGATCGGCGGCGTGCCCCTGGGGATGCTCGCCGGCATGCGCGGCGGCTGGGTGTCCGAGGTGGTCCTGCGGGTCACCGACATCCTGTACGCGTTCCCGGCCCTGTTGCTCGCCATCCTGCTCGGCGCTGCGGTCGGCGCCTCGACGTTCACGGCCATGGTCGCCATCGGCATCGCGTCGATCCCGGCGTTCGCCCGGGTGGCCCGCGCCGCGACGATGCTCGTGATGACGCAGGACTTCATCCTGGCCGCGAGGGCGTCGGGCACCTCCAAGGTCACCACCGCTGTACGGCACGTGCTGCCGAACATCGCAGCCGTGCTGGGTGTGCAGGCGTCGGTGTCGTTCGGGATCGCGGTGCTCGCGGAAGCCGCCCTGAGCTATCTGGGCCTCGGCACGCCGCCGCCCACGCCGACCTGGGGACGGATGCTCCACGACGCCCAGACGTACATCTTTTCAGCGCCCATCCAGGCCCTCTGGCCGGGTCTGGCCATCGGCCTGGCTGTGCTGGGGCTCAACCTGCTCGGCGACGGCCTGCGCGACCATCTCGACCCCCGGCTGCGGGAGGCCGCGTGAGCCCGCTGCTCGAGGTCACCGACCTCCGGATCGCCTTCGGCCGGTCGCGGCGCGAGGTCGTCCACGGCGTCGCGTTCGCGCTCGAGCCCGGGGAGAGGCTCGGCCTGATCGGCGAGTCGGGGTCCGGAAAGACCGTGACGGCGCTGGCGGTGATGGGGCTGCTGGAGGAGAACGCGTACGTGTCGGGGTCGATCAGGCTGGCCGGTCGGGAGCTGGTCGGGCTGCGCGATCGCGACTTGGCGCCCCTGCGCGGTGACCTCATGAGCATGGTGTTCCAGGAGCCGATGACCGCACTGGACCCCACGATGCCGGTCGGACGGCAGGTGGCGGAGGTGCTCCTGCTGCACCAGAGCCTCGACCGCGGCAACTCGCGGGCGAAGGTGATCGAGATCCTCATCGAGGTGGGGCTGGAGGACGCGGATCGGGTCGCGGACGCCTACCCGCATGCGCTCAGCGGAGGCCAGCGGCAGCGCGTCGTGCTGGCGATGGCTCTGATCAACCGGCCCGACCTCGTGATCTGCGACGAGCCGACGACGGCCCTGGATGTGACCGTACAGGCGAAGGTGCTGCGGCTGCTGGACAGCGAGCTCGACGCGGTCGGCGCCTCGTGCCTGTTCATCTCCCACGACCTCGCGGTCGT
>JAYUEA010000212.1:0-5714 GCA_043739465.1 Propionibacteriaceae bacterium | reverse complement strand
CGGGGATCGGCTCCGCCATCGTCGGCACCCATGCGGGCAGCGGGATCGCGTCCGACGCGTTCCCCGCCAAGGTCTCTACGACGGTGACGCGCGCAGTGACGATCGCCCCGTCCGTCCTGCTGCTCCTCGCAGGCATTCCTGCGACAGCAGTGCTCGTCGCGAGTCAGGTGGTGCTGAGCTTCGGGATCGGCTTCGCGGTCGCTCCCCTGGTCTGGCTGAGCAGCCGCGAGGACGTGATGGGCGCATGGCGGATCAAGGGCGTGCTCCGCGTGGTCGCGTGGGCCGTCGTGATCGTCGTCGTGCTGGTCAACCTCGTCCTCGTGGCCACCTGGCTCCTGCCCTGATCACCAGGCGTAAGCCTCTGGGGCAGGCTTCGACCCGTTCGGGCCCGGTGCCGGGAAGATCTCGTCGAGACGCCCGAGCGTGTCGGCGCTCAGCGTGATCTCGACCGCGTGCAGCGCGCCGTCCAGCTGTGCCTTCGTGCGCGGTCCGACGATCGGGGCGGTGACGCCTTCGCGGCTGAGCAGCCACGCCAGGCCGACGTCTGCCGGGTCCTCGCCGATCTCGGCGCACAACGCCTCGTACGCCTCGAGCGCCGGCCTGAGCTGGTCGAGCCCCTCGCCGGAGCGGCCCTTCGTCGTCCGCACCCCGGAGTTCTCGCGCTCCTTGCGGATCGCGCCCGAGAGCAGACCGCCGTGCAACGGCGACCACGGGATCACGCCGATCCCGTACGCGATCGCGGCGGGCAGCACCTCGAGCTCGACCCAGCGCGTGAGCAGGTTGTAGATCGACTGCTCGCTGACGAGCCCGACGAAGTGCCGGGCCTTGGCTGTCTCCTGCGCCTGGGCGAGGTTCCAGCCTGCGAAGTTCGAGCTGCCGACGTACAGGATCTTGCCCTGCTGGCGCAGAACCTCCATCGCCTCCCAGACCTCCTCCCACGGCGTGGCGCGGTCGATGTGGTGCATCTGGTAGAGGTCGATGTAGTCGGTCTGGAGCCGCTTCAGCGACGCGTCGCACGCACGGCGGATGTTGAGCGCCGAGCAGTGCTGCTCGTTCGGCCACTCCCCCATGTTCCCGAACATCTTGGTCGCGAGTACCGTCTTCTCGCGTCGGCCGCCGCCTTGGGCGAACCATCGTCCGACGATCTGCTCGGTGATGCCTTCGCCGGGCTTGCCGCCGTAAACGTTGGCAGTGTCGAAGAAGTTGACCCCCGCGTCGTGCGCGCCGTCCATGATCGCGTGCGAGTCGGGCTCCGGCGTCTCGGGGCCGAAGTTCATCGTGCCGAGGCAGACCCGGCTGACGAGCAGTCCGCTGCGGCCGAGATGTGTGTACTCCATGTGTGACCTCCTGGTTTCTTTTCACACTAGCGAGGCTGGCCGCGCAGGAGGCGTACGGCCATGTGTTGCTTAAGCCGACATTTAGTTGCTCAGGCGGAGGTGTCGACCACGATCCGGCCGCGGAGCACCACGTACCGGGGATGCCGGACGACGGCGAGGTCCTGGCGAGGGTCGGAGGTGTACGCGACGAGGTCGGCCCGCTCCCCTTCCGCGAGGCAGGGCCGTCCCAGCCAGTCACGGGCCCGCCAGGATGCGGCGCCGAGCGCGAAGTCGGCGCCTCCGATCGCACCGAGTGCCACGATCTCGTCGCCGATGCGCCCGTGGGCGCCGACACCGCCGGCGTCCGTGCCGGCGTACATGGGCACGCCCGCCTCGTACGCGTGGGCGAAGGTCTCGTGCCGACGCGCGTACAGGTCGCGCATGTGGGCGGCGTAGGTCGGGAACTTCTCGGCCGCCTGGTCGGCGATCCCCGGGAAGATCTCGAGGTTGTCCAGGGTGGGTACGAGCGCGACCTGGCGCTCGGCCATCGCGTCGATCGTCGCGTCGTCCAGCCCCGTACCGTGCTCGATGCCGTCGATGCCCGCATGGACGAGCTCGGCGACCGACTGCTCGCCGAAGCAGTGGGCCGTGACCTTGGCGCCGGCGGCGTGGGCCGCCGCGATCGCACGCCGCGCAGCCTCGGCGGGCCAGCTGGGCTCCAGGTCGCCCGTCTCGCGGTCTATCCAGTCGCCCACCAGCTTGACCCAGCCGTCGCCGCGCTCCGCCTGAATGGTCACCGCGGCGACGAGGTCGTCCGGCTCCACCTCGTCGGCGAAGTTGCGAAGGTAGCGACCTGTACGGGCCACGTGCCGGCCCGCACGGATGATCTCCGGCAGGTCCTCACGGTCGTCGATCCAGCGGGTGTCGGCCGGGGAGCCCGCGTCGCGCAGGAGCAGAGCACCCGCGTCGCGGTCGGTCAGTGCCTGCGTCTCAGCGGTGGCCTCGTCGACCGCGCCGCGAGGACCGAGCCCCACGTGGCAGTGGGCGTCGACAAGGCCCGGCATGATCCACAGGTCGCGGCCGAGGGTCCGAGCCGACGACGGCCTGGTGAAGGTGATCCGGCCATCGACGACCCAGACATCCGTGACGTCCCCTTGCGGCAGCAGCGTGCCGTGCAGGTGCAGCGGCTCGTCGACGACGATCCCGTCGGCCGCGTGCGTGTGCGTGTGGCCGCCGTGGGAGTGCGTGTGGACGAGGCCACCCAGCAGGTCGTGCGAGTGCGCGGGACCGGCCATGCTTACCGCTGCGGACCCTTGTTCTTCGGGGACAGGAACTGCTGCATCTGGGGCGGTAGCTGGAAGCCCTTCATCGCCTCGGCCAGCTCAGCCTCGGTGGTGGGCAGACCGCCCGACCCGAACACCGAGGGATCCGGCGAGACCTCGGACTTCGCCTCGACGGCCGACAGGTTTCGCTTCGCCGGGTTGCCCGAGACACCGCGGCCCTTCTTCTTCGTGGCAGGTGCCTGGCGGCCCTTGCGCGCTGCGCCGACGGCGCCGGTCATCATGCCGCCCATCGACTGCATCATCTTCCGGGCCTCGACGAAGCGGGTCACCAGGTTGTTGACGTCGCTCACCTCGACGCCCGAGCCCTTCGCGATGCGGACTCTGCGGGAGCCGTTGAGGATGGAGACATTCGCGCGCTCACCAGGGGTCATCGAGTGGATGATCGCCTCGATGCGGTCGATCTGGGACTCGTCGATCGAGTCGAGCTGGTCGCGCATCTGGCCCATGCCTGGGAGCATCCCGAAGATCTTGGAGAGCGGGCCCATCCTCCGTACGGCCTGCATCTGGCTCAGGAAGTCCTGCAGACCGAACTCGCCGCCACCGAGGCCGAGCAGCTTGTTCGCGGCCTTGGTCGACTCCTCCTTGTCGAGGTGGCGCTCGGCCTGCTCGATGAGGGTGAGCATGTCACCCATGTCGAGGATGCGGCCCGCCATCCGGTCGGGGTGGAAGAGGTCGAAGTCGGCGAGCTTCTCGCCGTTCGACGCGAACATGATCGGCTTGCCGATGACCCGGGCGATCGACAGCGCGGCGCCACCACGGGCGTCGCCATCGAGCTTGGTGAGCACGACGCCGTCGAAGCCCACGCCGGTCTCGAAGGCCTTCGCAGTGTTCACCGCGTCCTGGCCGATCATGGCGTCGACGACGAACAGGACTTCGTCGGGGTTGACCGCGGCCTTGATGTCGGCCGCCTGCTTCATCAGCTCCTCGTCGACGCCCAACCGGCCGGCGGTGTCGACGATGAGGAAGTCGTGGAGGTGGTGCTGGGCGACCTGTACGGACTCCCTGGCCACCTGGACGGGGTCGCCGACGCCGTTGCCCGGCTGGGGTGCGTACACGGCGACGCCTGCCTGCTTGGCGACGACCTGGAGCTGGGTGACGGCGTTGGGTCGCTGGAGGTCCGCGGCGACCAGCATGGGTGTGTGGCCTTGCGCCTTCAGCCAGACGGCCAGCTTGCCGGCCAGCGTCGTCTTGCCGGCGCCCTGGAGGCCGGCCAGCATGATGATCGTCGGCGGCTTCTTGGCGAACCGCAGAAGGCGGGTCTCGCCACCCAGGATCGAGACGAGCTCGTCGTTGACGATCTTGACGATCTGCTGGGCCGGGTTGAGCGACTTGCTGAGGTCCTCGGCCTTTGCCTGCTCGCGGACAGCCGCGATGAAGTCCTTGACCACGACCAGGCTGACGTCAGCCTCGAGCAGGGCGATGCGGATCTCACGGAGGGTCTCGTCGATGTCGGCGTCGGACAGTCGTCCCTTGCCGCGCAGCGTGCGGAAGGTTGCGGACAGACGGTCGCTCAGGGTGTCGAACACAGGCGGTCCTTGGGTACGGAAGACGGGACCGGGCAAGCCTACTCGGTTGGTACGTGATCCCCTGGACGCTCGCGCTCGTCGAGGATGCGAGCCACGAACACGAGGTCGAGCCAGCGTCCGAACTTCTTGCCCACCTGTGGCATGCGTGCGGTCTCGACGAAACCGAGCCGCTGGTGGAGCCGCAAAGAGGTCTCGTTGTCCGCGGTGAGACCGCCGATCATCACGTGGATTCCTCGGTCGGTCGCGGCGGTGACGAGCTCGGTGAGCAGCCGGGTCCCGAGACCCCGACCCTGGGCGGCGGGCGTGAGGTACACGGAGTGCTCGACCGTGAGGTCGTACCCCGCCTTCTCCCGGTATCGCCCGTACCCCGCGAAGCCCACGACCTCGCCGTCGACCTCGGCCACGAGCGTGACGTTCGGTTCGGTGCTGTGCTCGGCGAGCCAGGCGCGACGGTTCTCGAGCGTGACGACCTCGTCGTCCCAGGAGGCCGTCGTGGTGAGGAGGGCGTCGTTGTAGATGGCGGTGATCGCTTCGAGGTCCGCCTCGGTGGCCGCCCGGATGACGGCGTCAGTCACCGAGCACACCGTCGACGAACTGCGCGGGGTCGAACGGTGCGAGGTCGTCCACGCCCTCGCCGAGACCGATCAGCTTCACCGGTACTCCGAGCTCGCGCTGGACCTGTACGACGATGCCTCCCTTGGCCGAGCCGTCGAGCTTCGTGAGCACGATGCCGGTGACGTCGACGACCTCGCCGAAAGTGCGGGCCTGTACGAGGCCGTTCTGGCCGGTGGTCGCATCGAGCACGAGCAGCACCTCGGTGACCGGGGCGATCTTCTCGATGACGCGCTTCACCTTGCCGAGCTCGTCCATGAGGCCGGTCTTGGTGTGCAGCCGACCGGCGGTGTCGACGAGGACGACGTCGGCGCCGCTGTCGCGCCCCGCGGAGACGGCCGTGTACGCGACGGACGCCGGGTCGGCACCCTCGGCACCGCGGATCGTCTCCACCCCGACCCGGTCGCCCCAGGTTGTGAGCTGGTCGGCGGCGGCGGCGCGGAACGTATCAGCAGCACCGAGGACGACGGTCTTGCCCTCGGCGACGAGCACCCGGGCGAGCTTGCCCACGGTCGTGGTCTTGCCGGTGCCGTTCACGCCCACCACGAGGACGACGCCGGGGAGGTCCTCGTCGTCAGGGCCGGAAGCTGCCGTGGTGTGGACGGTGCGGTCCATGTCCGGCCCGACGAGCTTGATGAGCTCCTCGCGGAGCACAGCGTGAGCCTGTACAGGATCGATGATGCCGTCGATCGCGAACCGCTGCCTCAGCGCTGTCGTCAGCTCGGTGGCCGGGCCGACGCCGAGGTCGGACGTGATCAGGGTGGTCTCGAAGTCGTCCCAGGTGGCCGCGTCGATGTGGTCCCGGGCGAGCAGGTCGGCGATCCCACGGGCAAGAGCGTTCTGGCTCCCCGCCAGCCGGCGACGAAGCCGTACGAGTCGTGACGCCGGCGCCTCGGGAACGTCGAGCCCGGTGGTGA
>JAYUEA010000211.1:0-5717 GCA_043739465.1 Propionibacteriaceae bacterium | reverse complement strand
GGGAGGACCTGTACTGCTTCGCGGGAGGACCTGTACTGCTTCGCGGGAGGACCTGTACTGCTTCGCGGGAGGACCTGTACTGCTTCGCGGGAGATCTGGCTCTACGAGGCTGCATAGGGGTCTCCCCGCGAGCAGTACAGAACCTCCCCACGAGGACTATAAGACCTCCCCACGAGCAGCACGGAACCTCCCCACGAGGACTATGAGACCTCCCCCCGCGCAGTTTGAGATCTCCCGCCGAGGGGAGCGGGTACGGACGCGGCCCTAGATCCCCCTACATCCCCCTAGATCCAGTCGTACTTCTGGAACACCAGATAGAGCGCGAGGCTGCCGAGCAAGATCATGGCGAGGCTCATCCACACGCCAACGACCTCGCCGAAGCCGAAGTACGGCACGTTCTGGCCGAACCAGCCCGTGATCGCCGTCGGCACCGCGATGATCGCAGCCCAGCCGGCGAGCTTCTTCATGATCGTGTTGAGGCGGGCGTCCTGGAGCGACAGGTTCGTCTCGAACAGGCCGCTCACCATGTCCCGCAGCGACTCGGTCCACTCCGAGGCTCGGAGTGCGTGGTCGTACAGGTCGTCGTACCAGCCGTCCAGGGCCGATCCCGTCATAGTCGGTGTCGTACGGGTCGAAGTCTCGCCGTTGCTCTCCCCGCGCCGCCGCATGATCGACAGCACGACCTCGCGCATCGGCAGCACGACCCGACGCAGCTCGACGACCTCGCGGCGCAGCCGGTACACGCCTTCCTGGATGTCGCGCTGCGACGTCGACCCCTCGAAGAGCCCGCCCTCGACCTCGTCGATGGCGTCGTCGAGGTGCTGCACAGCCTCGAAGTGGGAGTCCACGACCTCGTCGAACAGCCCGTGCACCAGCGCGAACACGCCGTGCTGCAGCAGGTCGCCGTCGTCCTCCCAGCGCTTCATGACGGCGTCGATGTCGAAGTCGGGATCGCGACGTACGGTCACGAGCCCCTGAGACATGATGAAGACCGAGATCTGGCTGGACACCAGCCGGGACCGATGATCCGGGGTCTGTTCGACATCGATCCGCGTCGAGTACGTGGTGGCGAACAGATGTCCCGGATGTCGTGACAGCTTGACCCGCTCGCCTTCCGCGACGGCATCCTCGACCGCGAGCGGCGACAGCCCGAGCTCGTCGGCGAGCTGCGAGAGGAGCTCGTCGTCAGTGCACATCAGGTCGGCCCAGACGAGCGTGTCGGGCGTCGCCAGCCACCCGTCGAGGTCCTTCAGCGGGAAACCATCGCTGACGACCGCCCCGTTCTGCCAAGCGCGCGTACGAATCGTGGTCACGCCGGCCATCTTCCTCCATCGGCGAGCGCTCCCCGGTCCGAAGTGGCCTGACGTCGCCGATTCATCCCCCTAGACTGCGAAACGCAACGACGCACTAGGGGAGGTAGGCCCGTGGCCATCCGCAAGGTCCTGATCGCCAATCGAGGAGAGATCGCCGTCCGCGTGATCCGCGCAGCCGCAGACGCCGGTCTGGCGAGCGTGGCCGTCTATGCGGACTCCGACGCCGACTCGCTGTTCGTCAAGCTCGCCGACGAGTCGTTCGCGCTGTTCGGCGCGACACCGGCGGAGACGTACCTCGACATCGCCAAGCTCCTCGACGTGGCAGCGCGTTCAGGCGCTGACGCCGTGCACCCGGGCTACGGCTTCCTCGCCGAGAACGCCGGGTTCGCCCAGGCCGTCATCGACGCGGGCCTCACCTGGATCGGCCCACCGCCCGCAGCCATCGACGCGTTGGGCGACAAGGTCAAGGCCCGTCACATCGCACAGAAGGTCGGCGCCCCCCTCGTCCCGGGCACTGCCGACCCCGTGGCCGATGCGTCCGAGGTCACCGCGTTCGCAGCCGAGTACGGGCTTCCCATCGCCATCAAGGCGGCATTCGGCGGCGGCGGCCGCGGCCTCAAGGTCGCCCGCACCATGGAGGAGATCCCCGAGCTGCTCGAGTCGGCGACCCGTGAGGCGGTCACGGCGTTCGGCCGGGGCGAGTGCTTCGTCGAGCGCTACCTCGACAAGCCGCGCCACGTCGAGACCCAGTGCCTCGCTGACACGCACGGCAACGTCGTCGTCGTGTCGACCCGCGACTGCTCGCTGCAGCGCCGCCACCAGAAGCTCGTCGAGGAGGCTCCGGCCCCGTTCCTGTCGGCCGAGCAGCTGAACCAGCTGTACGAGTCGAGCAAGGCCATCCTCAAGGAGGCGGGCTACGTCGGTGCCGGCACGTGCGAGTTCCTCGTCGGCCTCGACGGCACGATCAGCTTCCTCGAGGTGAACACCCGTCTCCAGGTGGAGCACCCGGTGTCCGAGGAGGTCACCGGCATCGACCTCGTACGCCAGATGTTCCGCATCGCCGACGGCGAGGAGCTGGGCTTCGGAGACCCCGAGATCCACGGCCACTCGATCGAGTTCCGCATCAACGCAGAGGACCCGGGCCGCAACTTCATGCCGGCCCCGGGAACGCTCGTCACCTGGAAGCCGCCGACCGGGCCTGGCGTCCGCGTCGACGAGGGCTACCACGCGGGCATGACCGTCCCGGGCGGGTTCGACTCGCTGGTCGCGAAGGTCATCGTCACCGGCTCCGACCGTGCGAACGCGATCGCACGGGCCCGCCGCGCGCTGCGTGAGATCAAGATCGACGGCATGCCGACGGTGATCCCGTTCCATAGGGCCGTGCTCAACGACCCCGCGTACACGGCCGTCGACGGCAAGTTCGGAGTCCACACGCGCTGGATCGAGACCGAGTTCGACGGCAACCTGCCCGCGTACGAGGGGGTGCTGGGCGAGTACGACGAGCCTGCAGCCCTCACCACCGTCGTGGTCGAGGTCAACGGTCGCCGACTCGAGGTGCGGATGCCCGCCGAGCTCGGTGGCGGAGCCCGTCCCTCCTCGGTGAAGAAGCCCGTCCGTCGCGCTCGCGGCGCCGGCAAGATCGCCGAGGCCTCGGGCAACTCGCTCACCAGCCCGATGCAGGGCACGGTCGTCAAGGTCGCTGTCGCGGAAGGCGCTCACGTCGCGGAGGGCCACCTCGTCGTGGTGCTCGAGGCCATGAAGATGGAGCAGCCGATCAACGCCCATCGCTCCGGCATCGTCACCAACCTCACGGCGACGGCCGGGGAGACGGTGTCGTCCGGCGGAGTGCTCTGCGAGATCGTCGACGCCTGACCATGCGTCCCATGCTGGCGGTCCCGGCCTCACCGCCGGGGGTGCCGCCAGCGGGTGACGGCTGGGTGCACGAGGTCAAATGGGACGGCGTGCGCCTGCTCGCCGAGACCCGCGACGGCGTCGTTCGGCTCACGAACCGCACCGAGATCGACGTCACGGCCGCCTACCCGGAGATCGTGGCAACGATCGGCGACCTGCCCGATGGCGTGCTCGTGGACGGTGAGGTGATCGCGCTGGACGCGACCGGCCGACCGACCTTGCAGGCGATCGCGCACCGGATGCACGTGCGCGACCCGGGCCGCACCGCGAAGCTCGCGCAGAGCCACCCCGTGACGTACATGGTCTTCGACGTCATGCGTTTCCACGGCCACGACGTGACGCGGCTGCCCCTGTCGGAGCGGCGAAAGCTGCTCGACGAGCTGGACATCTCAGGCGGGACGCTGCCGCATCGGTGCCGGGCCGTGTGGCAGGTGTCCGAGCAGCACGATGACGGTCTGGCTCTCGCGAAGGCGACGAAGGCGGCCGACCTCGAGGGCGTGATGAGCAAGCGGAGAGACTCGCTGTACGTGCCGGGCGGTCGCTCCGATGCGTGGGTCAAGGTGCCTCACCGGATCGAGCTTGTCGGCGTCATCGGCGGCTGGGTGACCGAGACCGAGTCGCCCAACCGGCTGGGGTCGGTGTGGATCGGGCATGCCGCCGACGAAGCGACCTTCGATCGTGTTCCGGTCCTGTACCCGCTGGCGCGCGTCGGCTCCGGGCTCGGCCACGCAGCGCGCGACGACCTTCTGAAGGTGCTGCGGGAGATCGAGCGGCCGACGTGCCCGTTCGAGCCGCGGCCGGTCGGCGCCGAGCTGCGCCGCACGACGTGGGTGGAACCCATCCTGTGCGTACAGATCCGCTACCTCACGACCAGCGACAACGGCACGCTGCGGCAACCGGTGCTGAGGGCTCTGCGCCCCGATGTCTCCCCCGTCGACGCCGCAACCGCGGAGCTGTACGAGATCGAGGGCTGAGCCTGGCCGCTGGTCGCCACCTGTCCCCGCGCACAACCTTTGCGTCGCGAAATGGCGTCACACGGGTTGTGCAGGAGACCAAAGGGTTGTGCGGGCGTACGAGGTCGGGCTGAGCCCTGTCGGTTTCCCAAGGGATGTAGCCAAACCTGCACTCCCCACACCAGATTGGGCATGGGAAGTGCAGGTTTGGCTACATCCCTTGGGGAACCGGCACCAGCCCGACCACCACTCAGACAGTGATCGAGCGGTCCTCCGCGTGTCCGTACAGGCGGCGGGCGGCCTCGGCGATCGAGCCGGAGATCGACGGGTAGACCGTGAAGACGTGGGAGAAGTCCTCGACGGTGACGCGCTGGGCGACGGCGATCGCGATCGCATGGATCAGCTCGCTCGCGTGAGGTGCCACGACCACGCCGCCGACGATGATGCCCGTGATGGGCAGGCAGAACAGCTTCACGAAGCCTTCCGTGACGTTCTGCATCTTTGCCCTCGCGTTGGTGCGCAGCGGCACCATCACGCCGACAGCCGTCGACCAGCCTGCGTCGACCTGCTCCTGCGTCACGCCGACCGTGGCGATCTCCGGGGCGGTGAAGACGTTCGACGAGACCCGGTTCAGGTCGAGAGGCGCGACCGCGTCACCCAGCGAGTGCCACATGGCGATGCGGCCCTGCATGGCGGCGACCGAGGCCAGCGCGAAGACGCCGGTGACATCGCCGGCCGCGTACACGCCGCGTGCGCTCGTGCGCGACACCTTGTCGACCGTGATGTAGCCGCGATTCGCCGCAATGCCCGCGGTCTCGAGCCCGAGGTTCTCGGTGTTCGGGACAGCGCCGACGGCCATCAGGGCGTGCGACGCCTCGATGGTCTCGCCGCTGGCCAGCGTGACGATGACGGTGTCCCCCTGGCGCTTCGCCGCGACCGCACGTGAGCGCGACCGTACGTCGATGCCGCGTCGTACGAACACCTCCTGCAGGATCCGCGCCGCCTCCTGGTCCTGGCCCGGCAGCACCATGTCGCGGCTGGACACCAGCGTCACCTTCGCGCCGAGGGCGTTGTAGGCGCTCGCGAACTCCGCGCCCGTCACGCCCGAGCCGACGACGACGAGGTGCTCGGGCAGCGAGTCGAGCGCGTACACCTGCTTCCACGTGAGGATCCGCTCGCCGTCCGGCACGGCGTCCGGCAGCTCGCGCGGACGCGTTCCCGTCGACAGCAGCACGACCTCGGCGTCGAGCCGTTCCTCGCCCGCCTCGGTGGTGGCGACGACGGTGCCGGGCCCGTCGAGGCGACCGGTCCCGCTGACGACCCGTACACCGTTGGCCTTGAGGTTGCGCGCGATGTCCTTCGACTGCGCCTTCGCAAGCGCCAGCACGCGCCGGTTCACGAGACCGAGGTTGACGTTGATCGCGTGCTGCACCTTGCCGCCGCCGATCGTGAGCCCCAGCTCGCTCGCGGACTGCATCGAGCTCATGACCTCCGCCGTCGCGATGAGGGTCTTCGAGGGCACGCAGTCGGTGAGTACGGC
>JAYUEA010000210.1:0-5760 GCA_043739465.1 Propionibacteriaceae bacterium | reverse complement strand
GCATCGCAAGGCGCCGGAGCGTAGGCGTACCGGGTCGTACGACGAGCTTCGGCAACACTGCGAGGTGCGTGCCCGGGGCGCGCCAAGCGACAATGGATTTCGGCCACGCGACACTAGAGCCCCAGGCGCTGCGCCTTGTCGGCCACCTTCTGCTCGAAGCGGTCGCGGAAGATGATGGCGCGGGTGTGGGTACCGACCGAGACGACGCCCTCGTCGTCGAGCACGGTGACCGAGAAGGTGACGCTGCGCGGCTCCACCCTGGTTACCGTGACCTCCCCACGGACCGTACCCCTGACCGGCGTCGGCGCCGAGTGCGTGATGTCGATGAGCGTGCCGAGGGTGACCTCGCCCTCGTCCAGGTGAGGCGCGAGGGTCTCCATGCACGCTGCCTCGATGAAGCCGACCAGGGCGGCGGTGGCGAAGACTCGCGGCATCGCGGCGAAGGAGGCGTAGTCGCCCCGCACATGAGGAACCGTCATCGACTCGTCGACGACCTTGCTCATCGAGTGGGACGTGCCGTGGGTCAGGGTGGCCTGCATGGGGTGACTGTACTCGGCGCGGGGTCAGATCTCGACGGGGCGCGAGCCCTTCCGGGTTCGGACTAGAGTGACCGCGATGTCCGCTGATACGCCGCCCCGCCTCGCGGTGCGCACCGTCCCGCGGGACACCTGTAGCCTCGACCAGGCCCTGGCAGGCGACGTGTCCGCGGCGTGGCTGAACGGTGACGAAGGGCTTGTCGGCCTGGGGGTCGCGGCGAAGTTCCCGCTCCGCAACGGCCTCGACGAGGCGGCATCGCTGTGGGCGAGCATCACCGTGCGAGCCGAGGTCGACGACGAGGTCCACGTCACCGGTTCCGGGCTGATCGGCTTCGTATCGGCGGCGTTCACCGGAGAAGGCGGGTGGCTCGTGATCCCCGCACGCGTCGTGGGTCGCCGCGACGGGGTGGAGTTCGAGACCACGATCGAGGGCGGGGTCGTACGGGACGTGGCGGAGCCCACGGGTCCCGGGGCCGTCTCGGTGGTGGACGGGGCTGTCGACGGCGCCGAGTGGCGGTGCCGGGTCGAGGACGCCGCGGCGCGGATCCGTGCCGGCGACCTGTCCAAGGTCGTGCTCGCGCGCAGCGTGGTGGCGACCACCGAGAACCCGGTCGACCTGCGGTGGCTGGCGGCGCGGCTGTCCGCGGCATACCCGGCGTGCTGGACCTACATCGTCGGACCGCTGGTCGGCGCGACGCCCGAGCTGTTGGTGCGTCTGCACGACGGGCTCGCGGAGTCGCGCGTGCTGGCCGGTACGGTCGCGCGCTCGGACGACCCGGCCACCGACGAGCTGCTCGCGCAGTGGCTGGTGTCGTCGACCAAGGACCTGGACGAGCACGCGTACGCGGTGCAGTCGGTCACCGAGCGACTCGCTCCTCTCGGCGAGCTCGAGGTGGTCGGGCCGTCGTTGCTGACGCTGCCGAACGTCCGGCATCTCGCGACCGACGTGCGCGTCGCGGTGTCGGATCGTGGGGCGCTGGACCTGGCGGCCGCGCTGCACCCGTCGGCGGCGGTCTGCGGCACACCCCGCGAGACCGCGCTGGCGCTGATCGCCGAGATCGAGGGTATGGACCGCGGCGTGTACGCGGGCGGCGTCGGCTGGATCGACGCCGCCGGCGACGGCGAGATCGGGATCGCGCTGAGGTGCGGGGTGCGTACGGGATCCCACGAGCTCACCGCGTACGCCGGTGGCGGCATCATGGGCGACTCCGACCCCCACTCCGAGCTCGCCGAGACCGACGCGAAGCTGCGACCTGTACTCGGTGCGCTCGCCGGCTGACCGCAGGGTCGGCAAGACACTCAGGGGTACCGCTGCTGCATGCCTGCGGTACCGCTGCCTCTGTACCGGGTCCCTGAGGAGCATCGGGACCCTTCGAGACGGCAGCTCCGCGGCCTCCTCAGGGTGAACTCCATCGCCGTGCACTGTCTCGAAGGGCGCACCAGCCGCCCACGAGTCAGAACGAAGAGTGAAGAGCTCCCAGGTCTGTACGGTCCGTGATGAGCTCGATGACGGAGACGCCGTGCGGGATCTCGGACAGGGCTGAGGGCAGCTCGGCGAGCGTCACCTGCCGGTGGTCGATCCCGTACCCCTTGCACAGCGAGCCCAGGTCCGCACCGGTGGGCGTGCCGAAGACCCGCTCGAAGGTCTCGGGGTGGCGGGCGTGCTCGAGCGTGGCGAAGATGCCGCCGCCGTCGTCGTTGGCGACGACGAGCTGGAGGTGTACGGCGGCACCTGCGGTGCGGCCGTGGGCGGAGGCCCATACGGCGGCACCTGCGGTGCGGCCGTGGGCGGAGACCCATACGCGATCGCGCTCGGCCACGGGCACCGCAAGCCCGTTGAGGTCGTGGAGGAAGGTGAGGTCGCCGAGGTACGCGCGGGTCGGGCGGCCTGAGCCGATCGCGACGCCGAGCGCGCTGCTGACGGCGCCGTCGATGCCGGCGAGGCCGCGGTTGGCGACGATCAGGGCGTCCCGCGGGAGGTCGCCGGAGACCAGGTCAAGGTCGCGCACCGCGTTGGAGGAGCCTACGAAGAGCGCTTCCTGCGGTGTGATTGCCGCGGCGATCGCGCGCGCCACCTGGAGGCCCGTCACGTACGGCCAGGCGTCGATCGCAGCGATTGCACGCGCCTCACTCGTACGACCCGCGCTCCCCCACTCGTACAGCCAGCTAGGGTCCTCGACCCCCTCGACGGTGACGCCGCCCGTCCGCACCGCCGTTCGGCCGGGCCCCAGGTCGTCGTGGTGCCGGATGACCTGTACGACCTCGATGCGCGGATCGTCGAGCAGCGACGTCACCGGGCGCGACAAGGTCGGACGCCCGTACACGACGACCCGCTCCACCCTCGTCGCGAGGTCGCGCAGAAGCAGCCGGTACGCGGGGATCCGTGCAGTCCCGAACCGGGCGCCCGACGTCGGCTCGGCGAGCAGTGGCCAGCCGACCCTGGCAGCGAGTTCCGCCGCCTCCGGCCCGGCACCGTCACCTGCCACGACGGCCGTACGAGGACCGATCTGCAGCCGCTGCCGTGACTCCACGCGTGACGCATCACGCCGATCCCCGGCGACCGCAACCCACGCGTTGGGGAGCGAGACGGCCTGGCCGACGTCCGGTTGCAGGGGCGTGTCGAAGCACACGTTGAGGTGCACCGGGCCGGGACGCCCTGTGGCTCCAGTCGCCACCGCCAGCGCGTCGAGCCACGGCGACCCCTCGCAGGTCACAGGGTCGATGTCCCCGTGCCACGCGACCGCTGCCAGCAGGTCCGCCTGCGAGGCCGAGGTCTGGTTGGCCCAGGTGCCGCGCAGGCGCGTCGGGCGGTCGGCGGTCAGCAGGAGAAGGGGTACGCCTGCGTGGTGGGCCTCCATCGCCGCCGGGACGAGGTTGGCGACGGCGGACCCGGACGTGGTGACGACCACGGCGGGGTGCTCGGGGTCGGCCCGGCCGATGCCGAGCCCGAGGAAGGCGGCGGAGCGCTCGTCGTGACGTACATGGAGTCGCAGGCGCTGGTCGCGTTCGGCGGCGGCGACCACGTACGCGATCGGGGCCGACCGCGAGCCCGGCGATAGCACCACGTCGCGCACGCCCGCCGCGACGAGGTCGGCGATGATGCGCGCGGCCGCGTCGACCGATGCGCTCATGGGGCAGCCCTCGCTTCCAGCACCCGCCAACACCGCGTCAGCCGGTCCGTCCACCATGCCGCACGATCGGCGTCCGCCGCGAATGGAGCCGGGTTCGGAACCGGCGCGCTCGCACGTACCGGCAGGCGACCCGCGAGCGGGACCAGGGGTCGGTCGCACACGTCAGCCGTGAAGAACGTCACCGTTCCCAGCCCGCAGGCCAAGGGCTCGTCCGGCAAGGCACCCGCTGCGGCCAGCCCTGCCGCGATCCCGATGCTCGTGTCGAGGGCGGACGACACCACCATCCGTACGCCCAGTGCTGAGAGCTGGTCGGCGACGGCGAGCGTGGCAGCCACCCCGCCCAACGGCGCGACCTTCACCACCGCGACGTCGATCGCACCGGATCGCGCGACGCGCAGCGGGTCGGCGGCCTTGCGGATCGACTCGTCGGCGGCGAGCGGGACCTGCACGTGGTCGCGTTCGAGCGCCGCCCGCAGCTCCACCAGCTCGTCGACGCTCGCGCAGGGCTGTTCGGCGTACTGCAACCCGACCTCCGAGAGCGCGCGGAGAGCCACGACCGCCTCTGCCACTGACCAGGCGGCGTTGGCGTCCACCCGGATCGCGGCGTGCGGCCAGTGCGCGCGCACAGCCCGTACCCTCGCCAGGTCGTCCGCCAGCGACTGCCCGGGCTCGGCAACCTTGACCTTCACCGTGTCGCATCCGGCGAAGCGGTCGAGCAACGCGGCGACGCCGTCGGCCGCCACCGCAGGCACGGTCGCGTTGATCGCGACCTCAGCTCGGCGGGCCGTCGGCCAGCCTGTCCAGCCCGCTTCCAGACCGGCTGCCAACCAGGTCGCCGCCTCGACGTCGTCGTACTCGCCGAAGGGCGCGAACTCGCCCCAGCCGAGGGGTCCGTGGAGGAGTACGGCCTCGCGGACGACCACGCCGCGGAACGTCACCCGCATCGGTACGGAGACCACGGACGCGGCTGCCAGCACCTCGTCGAGCGGCGGCAGCATCACGGGCACCGGCGTATCCTCCCACGACTGCACGATCCCGGGGTGGGAAGATGACCTCCGTGAGCCCCCGCCCTGCCCCTCGTCGCGATGACCCGACCGCGATGAAGTGCCTCCGCGCGGGCGTGCAGCTCCTCGAGGCTGCCCTGTCCGGCGGCAGCGAGCCGTTGCCGGCGCGGCTGCGGTCGGTCAAGTTCCCGGCGGCTCTTGACTGGCTGGCTCGCCCACCTGTCGCCGATGCTCACCACGCACCCCGCCCTCCGCTAGGACTTCCTCGACTACACGCGCACTGACCACGACCTGTGGCGCGACTTCTACGAGCAGCTGGTACGCGTGTTCGGCCTCACGTGGCGGCCCGGCTGGAACTCCGAGTCGTTCACGCTCGCGCTGCAGTGCCTGCTCGACGGGTTCGTACTTCGGCATCGGGTCGACGAGGAGCGCTCGCCCCTGTCCGACTGGGCCGCACCCTCGTTCATCGGCACGACCGTGACCGCGATCATCGTGGCCGCCATCGACTTCGAGGAGTCCGGCCGGTCCATCGGAGAGACCCTCGACGCCCTGCTCGCACCGAAGTTCGGGTCGGTCCCAACCACCTGAGTTCTCTCGCGAGCTGCGCAGAGTCTCTCCTCAGCTGCGCAGAGTCTCTCCTCAGTGAGGGGGGCGAGGTCAGCGGGCGTTGCGGTACTGGCGGCGGGTCTCAGTGCCTCGTGGTGACGAGCCCAGCGGGCGGTGCTGTCGTACAGGCGGGAAGGGTCCTGCCTGGCACGTACGGCAGAAGAAGATGACCCGGCCCGTGTCGTCGAGGGGCGCGACCTCGACCGTCGTCCCGCACCGGCGGCAGGGCAGGCCCGACCGTCCGTGGACGTAGTCCTGCTGCCCCTCGACCCGACTGCCCGTGATCGTGCGTCGGTGGTCGTCGCGGTTCGCGGTGAGCAGGCGGTGAGCGCGCGCGACCGTACCGACCAGGCGCTCGGGATCAACGTCGGAGATCGGCGTCCACGGCGAGAGCCGCTGCAGGAACAGGGTCTCCGCCACGTACACGGTGCCGAGTCCCGCGAGGTTCCTCTGGTCGAGGAGCGCGGCGCCGATGGGGGTCGT
>JAYUEA010000209.1:0-1887 GCA_043739465.1 Propionibacteriaceae bacterium | reverse complement strand
AGGTCCCGATGGACACGTACCCGGCCGGTTCAGCAGGTCCGTCGAACTGGACCTGACCTGACCGTCGTTGGTGAGTAACCCTCACCAGCGTTGGAAATGTCGCGACAGCAAGCCAAAGCACCGGTACGGACTTCGCTGACAGGGCAGACTTGCCCTCGTGCCCCGCTTCGTCTCCGCAAAACCTGACTCACGGCTGATCCCTCTGCCGTGGGGCACCCCGCTTGCCGAGTGGCCGACCGAGCACCTCGTCGCGCTCCCCCGAGGCATCTCCCGCCACGTCGTGCGGTTCATCCGCGTGGGGTCGAGCGTGTACGCGGCCAAGGAGGTCATCGAGCACCTGGCGCTCCACGAGTACCGCCTGCTGCACGACCTGATGCGCATCGCGACCCCCGCGGTCGAGCCCATCGGCGTCGTCACCAAGCGCGTGGCAGCCGACGGTACGGAGCTCGACCCGATCCTCATCACGCGCCACCTGCAGTTCTCCCTGCCGTACCGCTCGCTGTTCGCCGCCGGCGTCAAGCAGGACACGGTGAGCCGGCTCGTCGACGCGATGGTCGTCCTGCTCGCACGCCTGCACGTGATCGGCTTCCTGTGGGGCGACGTCTCCCTGTCGAACACGCTGTTCCGCCGCGACGCGGGCTCGTTCGCCGCCTACCTCGTGGACGCCGAGACCGGCGAGCTCCACGACAAGCTCACCGACGGGCAGCGCGAGCACGACATCCTCATCGCGCGTACGAACCTGTTCGGCGACTTCTGCGACCTGCAGGCCGGCGGCATGCTCGAGGAGAGCCTCGACCCGCTGCACCTGGTCGACATGGTCGAGAGCCGCTACCGCGAGCTGTGGGGCGAGCTGACGGGTGTGGAGGAGTTCTCCGGGTCGGAGCTCGGCCGCATCGAGAGCCGCGTCCGTCGGCTCAACGCGCTCGGCTTCGACGTGGCGGAGCTCGACATAGTGACCTCTGACGACGCGTCGCAGATCCGCATCCAGCCCAAGGTCGTCGACGCCGGCCACCACTCGCGCCGACTGCTGCGGCTCACGGGCCTTGACACCGAGGAGAACCAGGCGCGACGGCTGCTGAACGACCTCGACACGTTCCGCGTCCGTACGGGCCAGCAGAACCTCGACGAGGCGATCGTCGCCCACGAATGGCTGACCGACGTCTTCGAGCCGGTCATCCAGATCGTGCCGAACGACCTCACGGCGAAACGCGAGCCGGCGCAGCTGTTCCACGAGGTGCTCGACTACCGCTGGTACCAGTCGCAGCGCGAGAACCGCGACGTGCCGCTGACGGAGGCGACGCACGGGTACGTGCAGGACGTGCTCCGTGTGCTGCCCGACGAGGCCATGTCCGCCGATGCGCTGGCGCCGATCGAGCCGAGGGTCCTCGTCGACCCCTACGACCCCTCGAAGGGCTTCAAGGAGGCGGGCGAGGAGGAGCCGCCGTACGACCCGTGGGAGGCGGCGGCCGAAGCAGCCGAGCCCGACGCGGCACCGGGCTTCTTCGACATCACGGCCCTGCGTGCGAAAGCGGCCTCCAAGGCCGCGGCGAAGGAGGACGGCAATCTCAAGCGGGCGGCCGCTTCGAAGGAGGACGGCAATCTCAAGCGGGCGCCCGCGGCGAAGATCCGCGAGGACAAGGAACCGTCCGCCTGATCCGCCGAACCGCCCCCGTCGTCGCCCTGTCGCCTCTCCCTGCCGGATGCCGGTTCATCATGTTAGGCAGGCGACTCGGATGTTCTCATGGCGGATTGGCCATGAGAACCTACAACTCGGCTACTTAACATGATGAACCGACCGCCCCAGCCACTCCCCTAGACTGCCCCCGTGACTTTCCGGCTGTACGACTCCGCGACGCGCACCATGCGCGACCTCGAACCCGTGGTTCC
>JAYUEA010000208.1:0-1892 GCA_043739465.1 Propionibacteriaceae bacterium | reverse complement strand
GGGACCAGACGCCGTACTCGCCGAAGACTGCACTGCGCGTGTACGAGCCGGGCGCGATGGGGGAGACCCAGGTCGCGGACTTGTCGATGGTCGCCAGGAGCACCAGCGTCGAGGCGTCGATCACGACCGCCTTCTTAGTGCTGGTCAGCAGCGTGCCCAGCTTCTTCTCTGCCGCGGCCCGCGCGGCTGCGTCGGCGAGGCGCTGCGACTCGGTGACGATCTGCGTGCTCGTGGCCCTGAGGGCGGCTGCCCGCTGGTCGGCGGCCGCGGTCTGTGCGGCGTCGGCGACCTGCTGGGCGTTGCCAGACATGGCCTGCGTCCTGGCCGACTCCTGCTGTGCGGCGACTGCGCTGGAGAGCTCGGAACGTACGGCGCTGCGGCTGATGTCGGGGTCGGTGCCGGTCGTGTCGGCGTTCGCGGCGGTGGTCCTCGGGGTGTCGTCGGTGGCCGGTCTCGGGACGGCGCGCGTCACGTCAGCAGCGCCGGAGACGGCGGCCTCGTCGGATGACACGGCGGTGGAGTAAGGAGCGGAAGTGGCGCTCACGGCCCCGACGACGACGATGCCGAGGCACGCGACCAGGAGGGCCGTGACGGCCTGCTTCATCAATGAGGAAAAGGAGATCTTGTTGCCGTCGTCATCGAGCAGGTCGAACTCGGCGAGAAGAGCGTCGTCACCGGCAGCCCGACGGGCGGACACACGACGTGCACCTTGCGACACCGAATCAACTCCCCAAGCTGAGTATTGATGACCGCCAGGCTACGAAGCCCGGACGGCCGGACGAGGCTGACGTGAAAGGACACTAACACTTCTCTCAGACTTGGGCCAAGTCTCTCAGGAACCTCACATACGACCTTTGTCTATTCCTGAGAACCGTGACGTTTCAACGACGGTGGCGGGCCAATCGTGCTCGGCTCGCGCTGGATCGACCCCTGGGGGCGTCTCGGGCCCACTAGTCTCGTGCTCCTGACACCCGACGAAGGGGAGCGGACGTGGACCTGTACGAGTTCCAGGCCAGGGATGTGTTCGAGCGGCACGGCGTGCCGGTGCTGCGGGCGAAGACGGCCACAGGGCCGTTCGCCGCCGGGGCCATCGCTGAGGAGCTCGACGTGGGCGTGGTCGTCGTCAAGGCTCAGGTCCAGACGGGTGGCCGCGGCAAGGCCGGCGGCGTGAAGCTCGCCAAGTCGCCGCAGGAGACCGTCGACAGGGCCCGCGAGATCCTCGGCATGGACATCAAGGGCCACACCGTGCGGCGGGTCATGGTCGCTGAGGGCGCCGACATCGCCGAGGAGTACTACTTCTCTCTGCTCGTAGACCGGGGCGAGCGGTGCTATCTCGCGCTGTGCTCGAAGGAGGGCGGCGTCGAGATCGAGACGCTCGCCGAGGAGCGGCCCGAGGCCCTCTACCGGCACAAGATCGACCCGCTCGTGGGCCTCGACCAGGCGGCCGCGCGCGAGATCGTCACCGCGGCCGGGTTCGACAGCGCGGACCACGACCAGCTCGTCGCGGTCCTCGTACAGCTCGGTGAGGTCTTCCATGACGAGGACGCGACGCTGGTCGAGGTGAACCCGCTGGTCAAGAGCTCGGCGGGCAGGATCATCGCCCTCGACGGCAAGGTGACGCTGGACGATAACGCCGACTTCCGGCACCCGGAGCACGAGGACTTCCACGACCCCAACGCCGGCGACCCGCTGGAGGCGAGGGCGCGCGCGAAGGACCTCAACTACGTCAAGCTCGACGGGTCGGTCGGCGTCATCGGCAACGGCGCAGGCCTGGTGATGAGCACGCTGGATGTGGTCGCCTACGCGGGCGAGGACCTTCCCGGGTCCCCCAGGCCGGCCAACTTCCTCGACATCGGCGGGGGGGCCTCGGCCCAGGTCATGGCGGACGGGCT
>JAYUEA010000207.1:0-1900 GCA_043739465.1 Propionibacteriaceae bacterium | reverse complement strand
GTGGGGTCTCGCGGGCGTCGAGAACCGCCGCTCGGCGACGCCTGCGGCGTGACCTTCCGCCGGATTCCCGCCAAGATCCCGCGTCCAGGCCCTGCAACATCGGTTCATCGACCGGATCGTGGCAGGAAACGGGCACCGACCGCGGGTCGCCTGTCCCGAAGGTGAGCCGAGCCCCGGCTCACCAGAGGCTGAGTATCCACAGGGTCAGGCCGGCACCGGCGGCCGCGATCAGAGAGCTCGCGAAGGTGCCGATGATGAAGCGTTCTGCGGCGCCGCGGTGCTCCTCCGCGCGCAGCTCCGGATAGCGGGCGAGGCTCTTCACGCCGAGGATGACGGCCAGCCCGCTGCCGTACCCCGTCAGGATCGCCGCGAAGATGGCCGCCCGTTCGAGGACGCCGATCCAGTAGCCACCGCGCAGCTGGCTCTCGGCGGCCTGGAGGGACCCGACAGCCGGTACAGCCGGGACGGGTGCTTCGGTGCCCTCGGGCGCCGGGGCGTCGATCGCACGGCGTCCCTCGGTTCTGTCGACCAGCCGGAAGAGGAGTCGTACCAGTGGGCTGCCGACCAGCACCGTGGCGAGACCGACGACCAGCACGACGAGCACCTTGAGGACGATCACGCCGACACCTCCACGAGGCGGTCGAGAAGGCGAGTCGCGAGCAGCGCGCCGCGGGAGCCTTCCGTGCGTGCCGCGCGGCCGAGCCGCTGGCTCACCGCTGACGGGCTGATACCCAACGACGCGGCAGCCTGGGCGTTCGTGAGTCCCGCATCGAGCAGGTCCATGAGCTCCCATCCTTCCGCGCTGCGCCGCGCGAGTGTGCCGCGAAGCAGCCACAAGGCCGTCTCCGCATCCTCGACGAACTCACCGTAGCCGCCCGCTGTGACACTGTCTCCGGGTGTGAGCGAGAGCTCGACCGGGCTTCGCCGAGCGGCCGAGATGGCTGTACGGGCTGCGAGGTACGCGTCTCCCCGCGCCGCACGGGTGGACGTCGGCAACGGCTCGTCGACCGCTCCGACCCCGATGCCGATCCGCCAGCCAACGAGCCTTGTCAGGGCGACGATCGAGGCGACCACGGCGGACCCGGTGGCGGCGAGCCCCTGGATCTCGTCGCCTGCGGTGCGCTCGTACGGGAGCAGCATTCCCGCGTGGACCAGCGCGTCCAGCGCCGAGGGGACCCGGTCGGACTCCGTACGGCTGTCGACCTGGTCCGCCAGCATCACGTATCTGAAGGTTGATGGCTTCACTTCGTCAGGATAAGGCAATGAACTTCATTGTGGAAGATGAAGGCTGGGCTTGGGTAAGAGGGGGCGTCCCCGCGGGAATCGTCGGATCGGTACCGTCGTCGCCCTCGACGGCCCGGTTCCGGGGGTCGACGCCGTCGGGGGTACCGAATTGACGATCACAGCCTCGCTCAGTCGACCGCGAGCTCGCCCATCGCGTCCCAGTCGTCGCCCGTGATCTGACGGCTGATGATCCTGGGGGTGTGGGCGAGCGCCTGGGGCATCTCCTGCATGGCCTTAGCGAAGTGTGCGCTGTTCACGTGCGGGCCGGCGCCGTCCTCGGTGAAGGCCTCGACGAGTACGAACTCGTGCGGGTTCTCGACGCTCCGCGACCAGTCGAACCACTTGTTCCCCGGCTCCGCGCGGGTCGCCGTGGTGAAGTCGTGGACCAGGTCCAGCCACCTGTCGGTCCACTCGGGCTTGGTCTCGAACTTGACGACGATGAAGTACATGGCAGCTCCTCGGTCGGATCTCCATTCGATCCTAAGGGCGCTGCGAACCCCTGAACGTGGGGCCCGCGTACGTATAGCTCGCCCGAGTGCCTGGGATCGGTACCGCAGATCGCTCGGACGGCCCGATTCGAAGCGTTCATCGCTTCTGCTGTACCGATCTCAGGATT
>JAYUEA010000206.1:0-5795 GCA_043739465.1 Propionibacteriaceae bacterium | reverse complement strand
CGGAGTCCTCGTGCCGGGACGCTACGTCCTGTACGGCGCTCGGACCGGCGGCCTCAGCGGCACGGACGGGCGATTGGTCCGCAGTGACGGAGGCATTCTTCGAGAAGGCGTTCATGATCATGCCGATGAAGCTCGGCTTGCCCCGCACCTTGCTCAGCACGTCGAAGGCGACGGCGGAGAGCAGGACGAGACCCTTGATGATCTGGATCCAGTTCGAGTCGACCGACAGGTTCGCGAGGCCGAGGTTGAGCACGCCCATGACGAAGCCACCGATCATCGACCCGGAGACCTTGCCGACACCACCGGCGACCGCTGCGCCGCCGATGAAGACGGCGGCGATGGCGTCGAGCTCGAAGCCGGTCCCGTCCTTCGGGTTGGCCGCGTTGAGGTAGGCGGTGAACACCATGCCCGCGACACCGGCGAGCAGCCCCATGTTGACCATCACGAACATGGACACGCGACGCGTGTCCACACCGGAGAGCCGCGCTGCGTTGGCGTTGCCGCCCACAGCGTAGATGTGGCGACCGAGGACGGTCCGCTGGGTGACGAACGTGTAGATGAGCACGAGGCCGAACAGGATGAGCCCGACCACCGGGATGCCCTTGTACGAGGCGAGCAGCATGCCGAAGAGGGCGATGACGGCGCCGACGATGACGATCTTCGCGATGGACGTCCACATCGGAGGCTGGGGCATGCCGTACTTCTTGAGGGCCCGACGGTTGCTCAGCTCGGTCCAGGCGAAGGCGGCGATCGCGATCACCGTGAGGATCACCGTGATGAGGTGGTACGGCATCCCCTTCCCGCCGATCTCCGGGAGATAGCCGTTCGCGATCTTCTGGAAGTCATCAGGCACGACGATGGACTCCGCGTTGAGGATCATGAGGTCCAGACCGCGGAACAGGAGCATGCCTGCCAGGGTGACGATGAAGGCCGGGATGCCCACATAGGCCACCCAGAACCCTTGCCACAGGCCGACGAGGATGCCGAGGGCGAGCCCGAAGAGGATCGCGACCGGCATCGAGAAGTGCCACATCTTCATGGACATGGCCACGGTCGCCCCGACGAAGGCGCAGACGGAGCCGACGGACAGGTCAATGTGCCCAGCGATGATGACCATCACCATGCCGATAGCGAGGATGAGCACGTAGCCGTTCTGCACGAGGAGGGACGTCACGTTCCGCGGCTGGAGGAACAGGCCCTTGGTGAGGACTTCGAACAGGACGATCAGTGCGGCGAGCGCGATCATCATGCCGTACTGACGGAAGTTGCCGCCGAGGGCCTTGGAGATCTGCGTCCCCCTCGACTCTGGCGCTGCAGCGGGAGCGACGGCGGTCGTCTGGGTGGTCATCGTCAGTCAGCCTTTCTTTGAGTCATGTAGCGCATGAGGGTCTCCTGGTCGGCGTCGGCCCTGGCCACATCGGCCGTGATCACGCCTGCGGAGAGGGTGTAGATGCGGTCGCAGATGCCCAGCAGCTCGGGCAGCTCCGAAGAGATGACGAAGCACCCCTTGCCGGCGTCAGCGAGCTGGTTGATGATCTCGTAGATCTCGTACTTCGCACCCACGTCGATGCCTCGGGTGGGCTCGTCGAGGATCAGCACCTCGGGCTCTGTGAACATCCACTTGCCGAGGACGACTTTCTGCTGGTTGCCGCCCGAGAGCTTGCCGACGCCTTCTTCGATCGTCGGTGCCTTGACCCTCAGCGCGGTGAAGTACTGGTTCGCCGCCTGGACCTCCCGGAACTCGTTGACCACGCCGTTGGGCGAGATCCTCTTGAGGCCTGCGGCGGTGATCGAGACCTTGATGGTGTCCAGGAGGTTGAGTCCAAGGGCCTTGCGGTCCTCCGTCACGTACGCGAGGCCGGCGTCGATCGCCTGCTGCACCGTGCGAAGGTTGAAGCTCTTCCCGTGGATGCTGACGGTCCCCGACTGCTTCACGCCGTAGGACTGGCCGAAGACGCTGCGGGCGAACTCGGTGCGTCCGGCACCCATCAGCCCCGCGAGCCCGACGATCTCGCCGGCGCGGACATGAACGGAGGCGTTCTTGACGACCAGGCGGCTGGCGTCGTCCGGGTGGGCCACGGTCCAGTCCTTGATGTCGAGGATGACCTCGCCGATCTTCGGGTCATGCTCCGGGAACCGATGGTTGAGGTCGCGGCCGACCATCCCGCGGATGATGCGGTCCTCGTTGACACCGCCGGCGCCCACGTCGAGGGTCTCGATGGTGCGCCCGTCGCGGATGATCGTGATGGAGTCCGAGATGGCCTCGATCTCGTTGAGCTTGTGGCTGATCATGATGCTCGTGATGCCCTCAGTCTTGAGCTCGCGGAGGATGCCGAGCAGATGGGCGGAGTCGGCGTCGTTGAGGGCGGCGGTCGGCTCGTCCAGGATGAGGAGCCGGACGTCCTTGGAGAGGGCCTTGGCGATCTCCACGAGCTGCTGCTTGCCGATGCCGATGTTCTTGATCTGGGTGTTGGGGTCCTCGCGGAGCCCTACTCGCGCCAGGATCTCCTTGGCCTTCTTTCCGGCTTCCATCCAGTTGATGACGCCCAGGGACGCGACCTCGTTGCCGAGGTAGAGGTTCTCGACGATGGTGAGCTCGGGGATCAACGCGAGCTCCTGATGGATGATCGCGATGCCCGCATGCTCCGACTCGCGGATGTTGCGGAACTTGACCAACTGGTCGTTGAAGTGGATCTCACCCTCGTAGGTACCGAAGGGGTAGACGCCGGACAGCACCTTCATCAGCGTTGACTTGCCGGCGCCGTTCTCGCCGACGATGCTGTGAATTTCGCCCCGCTCCACCTCGAAGGTCACGTCCTCAAGGGCCTTCACCCCCGGGAACTCCTTCGTGATCCCCCGCATGGAGAGGATCGTGTTTGTCATGGGTGCTCCTTCTCGCCGATGTGCTCGTGGGAGTGCATGCGGGGCGGGAGTTCCGCCCCGCACGCACACATCAGGTGATGTCAGGCAAGCTGAGCATCCGTGTAGTACTTCGCGTCAAGAAGGATCTTCTTGCAGTTCGACTTGTCGCACGGTACGGGCTGGAGCAGCTCGGTCGGGACGACCTTGATGCCGTTGTCGTACGTCTTCGTGTCGTTCACCGTGACGGTGGCGCCAGAGGTGATCTCCTGGATCATCTTGACAGTGGCCTTCGCGAGCTCGGCCGTGTCCTTGAAGATCGTGGAGTACTGCTCACCGGCGAGGATCGACTTCACGCTGTCCAGCTCGGCGTCCTGGCCGGTGACGACCGGGAGAGCCTTGCCGCCCGAGCCGTAGCCCGAGCCCTTGAGGGCAGCGATGATGCCGCGGGAGATGCCGTCGTACGGAGCGAGGACACCGTTCACGTCCGAGGACGAGTACGACTTGGTCAGGATGTTCTCCATCCGCTTCTTGGCGACAGCGGCGTCCCAACGGAGGGTCGCGACGACCTTGAAGTCCTTCTCATTGGAGGCGATCTTGATGGTGCCGTCCGTGATCTTCGGCTGCAGGACGCTCATCGCGCCGTTGAAGAAGAAGGTCGCGTTGTTGTCGTCGGGCGAACCGGCGAACAGCTCGACGTTCCACGGCTTCGGCTTGCCGGAGGCAGCCAGGCCTGCGAGCAGGGACTCACCCTGCTGCACGCCAACCTTGAAGTTGTCGAACGTCGTGTAGTACGAGACTGCGTCGGTCTCACGGAGCAGACGGTCGTAGGCCACGACCGGGATGCCCGCGTCCTTGGCCTCCTTGAGCGCACCCTTGAGCGCGACGCCGTCAATGGCGGCCACGACGAGGAGCTGGTTCTTCTTGGTCACCATGTCGTTGACCTGGGTGACCTGCGTGGGGATGTCATCGTTGGCGTACTGGAGGTTGACCGTGTAGCCGGCGGCCTCGAGCTGCTTCTTGATGTTTTCGCCGTCCTTGATCCACCGCTCGGAGGTCTTGGTCGGCATGGCCACACCGATGGTGCCCTTGACGACGGCTGCGCCCGAAGACGCAGCAGTCGTCGCGGTGCCGGTATCGCGGCCGCACGAGGACATCGTGAATGCCAGAGCTGCCGCAGCTGCGACAGCCAGGAACTTACGCATGGGTACCTACTTTCTCGGCCCTCAGGCGGTGAGGTCCGACCTGCTTCGCTCGGCGGGGAAGTCCCCACGTCGAGCAGTCTGTGGTGCCTAGAGCCCTAGGCGGTGGTACGCGGCGTTCCACTGCAGCATCTGCAGGAAATGCCTTTCGCTGGTGTCCTGACCGATGAGCGCCAGCTCGATGCCGGTGATCTTCGCCAGGTCCTCCAGGTGGGTGGCGGTGAGCTGGGTGCTCAACACCGTATGGTGCGGACCGCCTGCGGCGAGCCAGCACTGTGTCGATGTCGCGAAGTCGGGCAACGGGCGCCACACGGCGCGGGCCACCGGGAGCTTCGGCATCGGGTGGGGAGCCGGTACGACCTCGATCTCGTTCGCGACGAACCGGAGCCGGTCGCCGAGGTCCGACAGGCCCAGCACGACGCCGTCGCCGGGAGCAGCGTCGAAGACCATCCGTACCGGGTCGGCGCGGTTGCCGATGCCGAGCGCGTGGATCTCGATGCGGGGCTTGCCGGCTGCGATGGTCGGGCAGACCTCGAGCATGTGGGCGCCGAGGCTGAGCTCGTTGCCGGGCTCGAGGTGGTACGTGTAGTCCTCCATGAACGAGGTACCGCCGGGAAGTCCCTTGGCCATCGCCTTGAGGGCGTGGCCCAGCACGGCGGTCTTCCAGTCGCCCTCGCCGCCGAAGCCGATCCCCGACGCCATCAGGCGCTGCACAGCCATGCCGGGGAGCTGCTTCAGCCCACCGAGGTCCTCGAAGTTCGTGGTGAACGCGCCGTAGCCACCGTCGATCACGAAGCGGCGCAGGGCGATCTCCAGCTTGGCGGAGTACACGAGCGAGCCGTGACGGTCGCCGCCGGGGAGAAGCTCGGGGGAGACCTCGTACAGGTCGGCGTACTCGCTGCACAGGGACTCGGCCTCGGCGTCGGTCACCTGGTCGACGACCGCGACGAGGTCGTTGACGCCGTACGTGTTGACGCTGGTGCCGAAGCGGCGCTCGACCTCGACCTTGTCGCCCTCGGTCACGGCGACGAAGCGCATGTTGTCGCCGAAGCGGACGACCTTCAGGTTCCGCAGCGCGGCGGCCCCGGCGCACGCCCGCGACCAGGCGCCGATCCTCGCCCGTACTGACGGCGCCGACACATGGCCGGACACGATGGTGCGCGGCACGGACAGGCGGGTGGTGATGTAGGCGAACTCCCGGTCGCCGTGGGCGGCCTGGTTGAGGTTCATGAAGTCCATGTCGATGGTGTCCCACGGCAGGTCGCGGTTCACCTGCGTGTGGAAGTGCAACAACGGCTTGCGCAGCTGGTCGAGGCCCGTGATCCACATCTTGGCCGGGCTGAACGTGTGCATCCACGTGATGACGCCGATGCAGTCGTCGTCGGAGTTGGCGTCGATGAGCGCCCGGCGGATCGCGTCAGTGTCGGTCAGGACCGGCTTCGCGACGATCGTGGCCACGACCTCGGGGGAGGCCGCGAGGGCGTCGGAGATCGTGCGCGACTGATCGGCGACCTGGGCCAGGACCTCAGGCCCGTACAGGTGCTGGCTGCCGGTCAGGAACCAAATGCTTGCCATGAGGACTCTTCCTTACTTCTGTCCGTAGACGTTCTGGTAGCGGGCATAAAGGAAGTCGATGGAGGCCTGGTCGAGGCGCGTCGGGTCACCGAGCTGACGGGAGATGTGGACGGTCCGGGCCACGTCCTCCACCATCACGGCCGCCTTCACAGCGGACAA
>JAYUEA010000205.1:0-5806 GCA_043739465.1 Propionibacteriaceae bacterium | reverse complement strand
AACCTAGCCTGGTGCCTCGCTGGCGGGGTTGCGGTCACGATGCTGCTGCAGTGGGCCCTCCCCCAGGTGCTCGCCACGGCCAGCCCCGTCGTCGCGTTGGCGCTGGGACTGCTGTTCGTCTCCCTGGGCCTGGCCGTGCGTCAGCTCCAGCCTCGCCGGGTCGTCGCCGCGGGGCGTCCTTGAGACCGCGACTCAGGCGGAGATGACCTTCTGGGTCTCGCGGGCCATGGCGAGCTCCTCGTTGGTCGGGACCACGAGGATCTGCACTGGGGAGTCCGGCTGGCTGATGCGGCGCGGCTCCTTGGAGCGGATCCGGTTGGCCTCGTCGTCGAGCAGGAAGCCCAGCGGCGCGAGCCGGTCGCACACCGACTGCCGCACGGCGTCGTCGTTCTCGCCGACACCGGCGGTGAACGTCAGGGCGTCGACGCCGCCGAGGATCGCGAGGTACGCGCCGATGTAGCTGACGAGCCGGTGGATGTACACGTCGTAGGCCAGCTTCGCCGCCGCGTCGCCCGCCTCGATGCGCGCCGCGAGGTCGCGGAAGTCGCTCGTACCGCCAGTGAGCCCAGAGATGCCCGACCGCGAGTTCAGTAGCCGGTCGATCTCGGCGACGGACATGTTCGCCTCACGAGCGAGGTACCCGTGGAGGCCGGGGTCGACATCGCCCGACCGGGTGCCCATCACGAGGCCCTGCAACGGGGTGAGCCCCATCGACGTGTCGACGGCCACACCGCCGCGGATCGCGGAGATCGAGGCGCCGTTGCCGAGGTGGCAGACGATCTGGTCCACGTCCTCGTATGGTCGCCCGAGCAGCTCGGCGACCCGCTCGGACACGTACTTGTGGCTCGTGCCATGGAAGCCGTACTTGCGGATCGAGTACTCGTGGGCGATCTTCGCGTCGATCGCGTACGTGTAGGCCTCGGCCGGAAGCGTCGCGAAGAACGCGGTGTCGAACACGGCCACGTGCGGCACGTTCGGCAGCGCGTGCATGGCGGCCCTGATGCCGGCGATGCCGGGCGGGTTGTGCAGGGGTGCGAGCGGCGACAGCTCGACGAGCTTCGCGATCACCCTGTCGTCGATCCGTACCGGCTCCCGGAACGCCTCACCGCCGTGCACGGCGCGGTGCCCGACGGCGATCACGTCGGCCAGCGCGGGCCCGTACTGCGTGAACGCGCTCACGACCAGGGCGAGCGCCTCCTCGTGGTTGGCGACCTGACGGTCGATCCGGTGCGTCTGGCCGGCGGAGGTGTGCTCGAGGCTCGAGTCGGACATGCCGATCTTCTGGACGAGACCGGTCGCCAGACGCGACTCGTCGTCGACGTCGATGACTTGGTACTTGATCGAGCTGGACCCGCAGTTCAGGACGAGGATCGGTGTGGGCACGGTTCTCCTTGGTGGATCGGCTTACTGAACGGCGAAGGGCGACGGCGTGCCGTGGGGTACGGCCTGCGCCTGGATCGCCGTGATGGCCACGGTGTTGACGATGTCGTCGACGGTGGCGCCGCGCGACAGGTCGTTCACAGGCTTGTTGAGTCCCTGCATGATCGGGCCGATCGCGACCGCGCCGGCGGTGCGCTGGACAGCTTTGTACGTGTTGTTGCCGGTGTTGAGGTCGGGGAACACGAACACGGTCGCCTGGCCGGCCACCAGCGAGTCGGGCAGCTTCGTCTTCGCGACGGCCGGGTCCATCGCGGCGTCAAACTGGATCGGCCCTTCGACGAGCAGCTCGGGAGCACGCTCCTTGAGCAGCCGCGTCGCCTCCCGGACCTTGTCGACGTCAGCGCCCGAGCCGGAGGAACCCGTGCTGTACGAGAGCATCGCCACGCGGGGCTCGATGCCGAACGCGAGGGCCGTCTCCGCCGACGAGATCGCGATGTCCGCGAGCTGCTCCGCGGTCGGGTCGGGGTTCACCGCGCAGTCGCCGAAGACGACGACCTTGTCGGGCAGGCACATCAGGAACGAGCTCGAGATGATCGCCGTACCGGGCTTGGTCTTGATGAACTCCAGCGACGGCCGGATCGTGTTCGCGGTCGTCGTGGTCGAGCCGGACACCATGCCGTCGGCCATGCCGAAGTGGACCATCATCGTGCCGAAGTACGACAGGTCGGTCATCTTCTCGCGCGCCTGCTCGAGGGTGACGCCCTTCTTGGCCCGCAACCTCGCGTACTCGACCGCGAACTTCTCGCGCAGCTCGGGGTCGGCCGGGTCGATGCACTTCGCACGCGCCAGGTTGATGCCGAGGCTGCCGGAGCGCTGGTTCACGAGGTGCTCGGGCGCGAGCAGGATGAGGTCGGCGACGTTGCGCCGCAGCAGCACGACGGCCGACTCGAGGATGCGGTCCTCGGAGCCCTCGGGGAGCACGATCGTGCGCTTGTCGGCGCGGGCCTGCTGCATGAGCTGGTACTCGAACATCAGCGGCGTGCGCACATCGGCGTGCGAGACGTGCATCGCCTCGATGAGGGCGCGGGCGTCGATGTTGTCGCCGAACATGCCGCGCGCGATCTCGATCTTGCGGGCCGAGTCGGTGACCGAGCCCTCGAGGCCGAACAGGCGCTCGGAGGTCGTGTACGTGCCGGTCGGTGTCGTCGCGATCGGCAGGTCCGAGTCGAGGGTGTCGATGAGCTTCTGGATGCTCGGCGGGAGGTCGTACCCTCCAACCAGCACGAGGCCGGCCATCGGGGGGAACGCGCCGGAGGTGTGCGCGAGCAGCAGACCGGGGATGAGGTCGATGCGGTCGGACGCGGTCACTACGGTCGCCTCGGGGAACAGCCGGTCGAGCACGTTCGGCAGCGTCATGCCGCAGACGATGACGCCTTGCGACTCGCGGTCGAGCAGCTGCTGGTTGCCGCGGATCATCGTGGCGCCGACGGCCTTGAACTGCGTCTTCACGGTCGGGGCTGGCAGCACCTTGTGCTCCGGTACGGCGTTGACCAGCGGCAGGTCGATGCCGATGAGCGCCGACCTGTACGTGTCGAGCTCCTCGGGCGCGATCCGCGAAGCGACGACGCCCACGACCTCGCAGTGATGGATGGCGAGCTCGTCGATCGAGTTGTCGATGATGTGCCGCACGCCCTCAGGGGTCTTGTTGTTGCCGCGTACGACCAGGAGCACGGGCGCGTTGAGGTTCGCGGCCACTTTGGCGTTGAAGCCGAACTCCGTCGACCCGAGCACGTCGGTGAAGTCGGAGCCGAGGATGACCATCGCGTCGTAGCGGGGCTGCAGCTCCGAGTAGCGAGCGATGATCTCGCTCATGGCTTCTTCAGGGTTCCGGTGCAGCGCGGCGTAGGTGACGCCGTACGACTGGTCGTACTGACCCTGTACCCCCGGCTGGGACACCAGTGTCTCCAGGATGCCGTCGCGGCCGTCGGTGAGGATGATCGGCCGGAACACGCCGACCGTGCGGACCTCTCGCGCCAAGGCCTCGATGACCCCCAGAGCGATCGCGGACTTGCCGACCAACCCCTCGGGCGACATCACGTAGATGCTTTTCGCCATATGCCCGACAGTATCCCTATCGGGCCTCGCCTCTGGAATCGGGGAATCGGCCGGGCCAGCGCGGGGAAGCGCTTGCCAGGCGGTCGGGGGCGACGGCCAGGGGGCTGGTCATGGAGATCCTGAGATCGGTACCGCAGAACGGGTCGGCTCCCGATATCCAGGGGTGCGGACGATCTGCGGTACCGATCTCAGGATTGCCGTCAGGCGGGATCCTCGGCGCTGGCCTTCTCGGGCCCCGAATCGGCGGACTGCAGAGCCTCGTGGTGGATGCTCGCGCCGGTCGCGAGGCGGGAGTGCGAGCGCGAGTAGGCGAAGAAAGCCACGAACCCGATGACCAACCAGACCACGAACCGTACCCACGTCTCCACCGACAGGTTGAGCATCAGGAAGCCGCAGATGACCGCGGAGATGATCGGCAGGGCGGGCGAGAACGGCACCTTGAACGCACGCTTCAGGTCGGGGCGCTTCCTGCGCAGCACGACGACACCGATCGAGACCAGCACGAAGGCCGACAGCGTGCCGATGTTCACCATCTCCTCGAGCACGCCCACCGGGGTGACGCCGGCGACGACGGCGACGATCGCCGTGACGATCGCGGTGATGAGCCAGGGAGTGCGGTACTTCGGGTGCACCTTCGCCAGCCCCATCGGCAGCAGCGCGTCGCGGCACATGGCGAAGATCAGGCGGGTCGCGCCGATCATGAGCGTGAGGACGACGGTGGTCAGTCCCGCGACGGCGCCGGCCGAGATCAGCGTCGCCATCCAGGACTGGCCGTGGTGGACGAACGCGTTGGCGAGGGCGGCCTTCGGGTCGAGCTCGTTGTACGGGACCATCCCGGTCACCACGATCGCCACCGCGCAGTACAGGACCGTGCAGATCACGAGCGACACGATGATGCCGATCGGCAGGTCGCGCTGCGGGTTCTTGGTCTCCTCGGCGGTGGTGGCGACGACGTCGAAGCCGATGTACGCGAAGAACACGAGTGCCGCGCCGGCGACGATGCCGCCGATGCCGAACGTCGAAGGTGCCGCACCGGTGAGCATCTGGAGCAACGGCTGGGTCCAGCCGGTCGTCGTCTCGGTCGCCTGTGCTGCCGGCACGAACGGCGCGTAGTTGGCGGGGTTGATGAACTGGATGCCGGCGAAGATCACGAACAGGACGATGAACAGCTTCACCCCGACGAGTACGAGGTTGACGCGCAGAGACTCCTTGATGCCGAACGTCACGAGCACGCCCAGCACGACCACGAGACCCATCGCGAACAGGTCGATGCGCCCGCCGTAGCTGATCGCCGGGGGCAGCGTGATGCCGATCTTGCTGAGGAAGACGCCGAGGTACGCGCTCCAGCCCTGCGCCACGACGGACGCCCCGAGGAACATCTCGAGGATCAGGTCCCAGCCGATGATCCAGGCGAAGATCTCACCCAGGGCTGCGTACGAGAACGTGTACGCCGACCCGGAGACCGGCACCGTGGACGCGAACTCCGCGTAGCACATGGCGGCCAGCGCGCAGCAGACCGCGGCGATGATGAAGCTGACGACGACCGAAGGTCCCGCGACGTTGTGGGCTGCACGGCCGGTGAGCGTGAAGATGCCGGCGCCGATGACGACCCCGACGCCGAACACGGTCAGGTCGAGGGCGCTCAGAGTCTTCTTGAGCTTGTACTCGGGCTCGTCCGTGTCGGCGATCGACTGCTCGATCGACTTGGTGCGCAGCAGGCTCATCGGTCCTTCTTCGTAGGGTTCGGGCCGCTCCGCGGCGGCCACAGGCAACCGGACGAACCTAGCCCGCAGCGGCGACCACGCTCAACGAGGGGGTCCTCACCGTCGGCGCCTAGGGTTGCCGGTCATGTGGACAGTGAGCTCGAGCCGGATCGTGTACGAGAACCCCTGGATCAAGGTCGTCGAGGACCAGGTGGTCGGCCCCGACGGGACGCCGGGCGTGTACGGAGTCGTGGAGGTGCGGAACCCGGCCGTCTTCATCGTCGCGGTGAACGACGCGGGCGAGGTGCTGCTGGAGACCGTCGACCGGCACACGGTGGGCGTGTCGCTGGAGGTCCCGGCTGGGGGGAGTGACGGCGAGAACCTGCTCGTGGCGGCGCAGCGTGAGCTGTACGAGGAGACCGGCTACGTCGCGCAGCGCTGGCAACCGATCGGGATCATGAACGCGCTGAACGGCGTGTGTCGGGCACCCGAGCACGTGTTCCTGGCCCAGGGCCTCACGACCGCCGCGGCCGGACCCGGCAGCGAGGCCGAGGGCATTCAGGGCATCAGCTGGATCGCCTGGCCCGAGGTGATCCGCAAGGTCGCGG
>JAYUEA010000204.1:0-5810 GCA_043739465.1 Propionibacteriaceae bacterium | reverse complement strand
CTGCTCCCGGGTGCTCAGGAATGGTGATCCGGACCAGCCCTGTGTCGCGCGCCTGAGCCAGAAGACGGGACACCGAGGACCTGCTGCGCCCGAGTTGTCGGGCGATCGCCTCCATCGTCTCGTTCTGGATGTAGTAGCGCACCGCGGCCTCGTACATCTCACTGTGTCGGTCGTGCATCATGTCCCCTTCGCCCTGCACGTATGCCCAACACCTAGCGCAACCGTGCACTACAAGCAAGGATCGTGTCATACCTCGCAGGGGGTGTGCCCCTGCACGGTGACAAGGACACGCAATGTTTCCGGTTCGCGACGAAGCGACTCAACCGGGCTCGTCGTGGTGCCTGGATCCGGCGAAGGCATGACAAAACAGCCCGACTTCGGGCGATGATTGACACCCAACGAAGGGTGTCGGAAAGAGGTGACTGTGTCTCTCGGAACGATCTTCCTCTCTGAGGTAGTCGGTACGGCGATTCTGCTGCTCTTGGGCGGCGGCGTTGTAGCCAACAACCTTCTCCCCAAGAGCAAGGGCGCCGGAACGGGCGCCCTGCATATCAACTGGGGATGGGGTATCGCTGTGTTCGCCGGCGTGCTCGTCGCCTACAAGTCGGGCGGTCACCTGAACCCTGCGGTGACTCTGGGCATCGTGGCCTCTGGCGCCAAGGAGTTCGTCCCCGGCATCCCGGTCGACGCTGCCTCCATCTTCACCTACATCGGCGCGCAGTTCATCGGTGCCTTCATCGGCGCCATCCTCTGCTGGCTGGCGTACAAGAAGCACTTCGACGAGGACTGCGACCCGGCCCTCAAGCTCGCCGTCTTCTCGACCGGCCCTGCGATTCGCAACTACGTGTGGAACACCGTGACCGAGGTTCTCGGCACCTTCGTGCTCGTATTCGTCGTTCTGGCCTCCGGCCATTGGGGCGACTCAGCCACGAAGACCCCTGGCGGCCTCGGCTGGCTCGGTGCCCTCGGCGTCGCGCTCCTGATCGTCGGCATCGGCGCCTCCCTCGGTGGGCCTACCGGCTACGCCATCAACCCGGCTCGTGACCTCGGCCCGCGCATTGCGCATGCCGTCCTCCCGATCCCCGGCAAGGGCAGCTCCGACTGGTCGTACGCATGGGTACCGGTCGTCGGCCCGATCATCGGCGGCGTCGTCGCAGGCCTGCTGTCCGGCGTCCTGCTTCCCAAGTAACACACGCATATGTGACACGTCCAGGGCCCGCCGTCTGAGATGGCGGCGGGCTTTGGCGTCAACACGCTCACGTCAACATCTCACGTCAACACAACGAAGTGGAGAATCATGACTGACAAGTACGTTCTGGCAATCGACCAGGGCACGACCAGCTCCCGCGCCATCGTCTTCGATCACTCCGGCCGCATCGTCTCGTCGGGCCAGAAGGAGCACGAGCAGATCTTCCCGCGCGCCGGCTGGGTCGAGCACAACCCGATCGAGGTCTGGGACAACGTTCGCGAAGTCGTCGCCGAGGCCCTGGCCAAGGCGCAGGTCAACAAGGACAGCCTGGCAGCTGTCGGCATCACCAACCAGCGTGAGACGACGGTCGTCTGGAACAAGGAGACCGGCGCGCCGGTCTACAACGCCATCGTCTGGCAGGACACCCGTACGGCCAAGATCGTCGACGAGCTCGGCGGCGGCGACCAGGACAAGTACAAGGCTCGCGTCGGCCTGCCGCTCGCGACCTACTTCTGTGGCCCCAAGGTCAAGTGGATCCTCGACAACGTCGATGGCGCTCGCGCCGACGCCGAGGCCGGCAAGCTCATCATGGGCACGATGGACACCTGGGTTCTGTGGAACATGACCGGAGGTGTCGACGGTGGTCTTCACATCACCGACGTCACCAACGCGTCCCGCACGATGCTCATGGACCTCACCACCCTGAGCTGGGACGCCGAGATCGCCGCTGACATGACGATCCCGATGAGCATGCTGCCGGAGATCCGTTCCTCCTCCGAGGTGTACGGGGTCGGCCGCGACACGGGTCTGCTCTCCGGTGTGCCGATCGCCGGCATCCTCGGCGACCAGCAGGCTGCGACCTTCGGCCAGGCTTGCTTCGAGCCCGGCATGGCGAAGAACACGTACGGCACCGGCAACTTCATGATCCTGAACACCGGGACCGAGATCGTGCCGAGCAAGAACGGCCTGCTCACGACCGTCTGCTACAAGATCGGCGACCAGCCGGCCGTGTACGCACTCGAAGGCTCCATCGCCGTCACCGGTTCGCTCGTGCAATGGCTGCGCGACAACCTGAAGATGATCGACTCGGCAGCCGACATCGAGGCCCTCGCGGCCACGGTGGAGGACAACGGTGGCGCGTACTTCGTGCCGGCGTTCTCCGGCCTGTTCGCGCCGTACTGGCGCAGCGACGCCCGTGGCGCTCTCGTCGGTCTGACCCGGTACGTCAACAAGGGCCACATCGCCCGAGCGGTCCTGGAGGCCACGGCCTTCCAGACCCGTGAGGTCCTCGACGCCATGAACGCCGACTCCGGTGTTCCGCTGACCGAGCTCAAGGTCGACGGCGGCATGACGCAGAACAACCTGCTCATGAACTTCCAGGCCGACGTGCTCGGCGTCCCGGTCGTACGACCGGTCGTCGCGGAGACCACGGCGCTCGGCGCCGCCTACGCAGCCGGCATCGCGACGGGCTTCTGGAACGGCGAGCAGGACGTCATCGACAACTGGGCCGAGGACAAGCGCTGGTCGCCGTCCGCCGACCCGACCGAGGTCGCCCGCATCTACCGCAACTGGAAGAAGGCCGTCACCAAGACCTTCGACTGGGTGGACGCTGACGTCGCCGAGTGACGCTCGGGAACAGCTGAACAGATCCATCAAGCGCCACCGGTTCCCTCGGGAACCGGTGGCGTTGTCTTGGGCCGCGAGGACGCGCGCACAACCCTTTGGTCGCGATCATGCGTCACAGGGGCTGTGCGGACACCCGAAAGGCTGTGCAGGTGGCTCTCTTCAAGAAACTGTCAGGGCCAGAGCTTCGATGTGGTGATGGACTCGTGAGAACCATCATCGTGCTGGACGCCCCCGACCTCGAGGCGGAGAGCAGTTTCTGGGCCGTCATGTACGGCGGGACCGTCGACAAGGACTGGGACTGGCATGGCATCAGGGTCGATGGGAAGACCGTGATGGGCATCCAGCTCGCCCCCAACCACGTACGGCCCCAATGGCCGGCCGGCGACCAGCAGCAGCAGCTCCACCTCGACCTGCACGTCGACGACATCGCGTCGGCAGATGCCGAGGCGACCAGGCTGGGCGCCGAGGTCGTGCAGAAGACAGACTTCTCCGTCGATGCGGGGTTCGTCGTCTGCCTCGACCCCGCAGGTCATCCTTTCTGTCTGTGCTGGGGATGAGCTGAGGGTCGATCCCACGGACCGACCGGGGGAGTCATACGCTCGAGTCATGCGCGTACTCATCGCTGACTCGTTCGAGCGCTCAGGCATCGACGCCCTGACCGCCGCAGGCATGGACGTCACCGTCGACCCACAGCTCTCCGGAGCCTCCCTCGCGGAGGCCGTCGCCGCCCAGCGACCGGAGGTCCTCGTCGTGCGGAGCACCAAGGTGCCCGAGGAGGTTCTTGCGGCGGGTCCGCTGACGCTGGTCGTCAGGGCCGGCGCGGGCTACAACACGATCGATGTCACAGCCGCGTCCAAGCGCGGCATCTTCGTCTCCAACTGCCCGGGCAAGAACTCGATCGCTGTCGCCGAGCTGGCCTTCGGGCTGATGCTGGCGCTCGACCGCCGCATCGTCGACAACACGGTTGACCTGCGCGAGGGCCGCTGGAACAAGTCCGCGTACTCCAAGGCGGCCGGTCTGTACGGGCGCACGCTCGGCCTGATCGGCGTCGGCGGCATCGGCGGCGCGATGGTCGGCCGGGCCAAGGGGTTCGGCATGAAGGTCGTGGCCTGGAGCCGCAGCCTCACGCCGGAGCGTGCCGACGAGCTCGGTGTCGTCGCGCTGGACTCGCCAGGCGCAGTCGCTGCGGCGGCAGACGTCGTCAGCGTCCACGTGGCACTCAACGACGGCACGCGCGGGTTGTGCGGCGAGGACTTCTTCGCCGCCATGAAGCCGGGCGCCCTGTTCGTGAACACGTCGCGAGGCGAGGTCGTCGACGAGGCGGCGCTGATGGCCGCGATCGCGGAGAAGGGCGTACGCGCCGGGCTGGATGTGTTCGCCGAGGAGCCCGCGGGAGGCAGCGGTGACTACGTCGGCGCGATCGGGAAGCTGGCCGGCGTGTACGGGACGCACCACATCGGGGCCTCGACTGCTCAGGCGCAGGAGGCGATCGCCGCCGAGGCCGTACGGATCATCACGGTCTTCGCCCGCACCGGCGAGGTTCCCAACGCGGTGAACATCGCCGCCACCACGCCGGCGGTGTGCGCGCTCGTGGTCCGGCATCTCGACCGCCCAGGAGTGCTGGCGGCCTGTCTCGACGCGATCAGCAGGGCTGGCATCAACGTGCAGGAGATGTCCAACACGGTCTTCGAGGGATCGGCCGCCGCCGTCGCGCGCATCTCGCTCGAGCAGCCACCGGACGCGGCTCTCCTCGACCAGATCCGCGCCGGCGAGAACGTGCTCGACGCGAGCGTGGTCACTGGCTCATGACGCCATGATCCCAGGGCCGTGGCTCAGATCCTGCGGACACGGCGGAATCCACCCGCGGTCTTTGCGGCAGCCACGAGCGCTGTCGGTGGTCTGCCTAGACTCACTCGGGTGAGCTACCGACAGACCCGCCGCGACGACACGGTGGAGACACTGCACGGTCGCGAGATCGCCGACCCGTACCGCTGGCTCGAGGACCCTGACTCCTCCGAGACGCAGGCCTGGGTGGACGAGCAGCGCGCCGCCACGGAGGCGTACCTCGACACCGTGCCCAGCCGCCCCTGGTTCTCGCGGGTCATGGCGCAGGTCGCGTCGCGTCCGCGGGCGGGGATCCCGCACGGTGACGGTGGCTGGTTCTTCCTCAACCGGAACGACGGCTCGATGCCGCAGGACGTGTGGCACGTGGCGAGGACGGCGGAGGCGGTCGCCGACCCCGAGGCGCGGGTGCTTCTCGACCCGTCGACGTGGTCCGCCGACGGCACCAGCTCGCTGAGCACGTTCACGGTGAGCCACGACGGCAGGTACGTGGCCCTGGCGCGCTCCGATGCAGGCTCCGACTGGCAGCGCGTCCGCGTGCTCGACATCGAGACCGGCGAGGACATCGGCGAGCCCGAGCTGGTCACGAAGTTCGCCGAGCCGACGTGGCTGCCCGACAACGCCTCGTACCTGTACAACGCCTTCGAGACCGTCGGCGACGCGGTAGGCACGCAGACGGGCGCGTTGGGGCGGCCACGCGTGATGAGGCACACCCTTGGCAGCGACTCCGACGAGCTGGTCGCCGACCTGCCGGAGGTCGATCGCGTGATCTTCGACTGGGGCGTGAGCCACGACGGCCGGTGGCTGTGGCTGCTGCCGCGCAAGGGGACCGAGAACCGGAACCAGCTGTGGGCGCACGCCCTTGAGACCATCGACGGGCGTACGGAGATCGGCGAGCGCATCGTGCTCGTTCCCGAGGCCGACGCGGAGTACACGGTGGTCCGCTCGGCAGGGGAGTGGGGCGGCGAGCCGCGGCTGATCGTGCTGACGGACCGCGACGCGCCCTTCGGCAGGGTGGTCGCTTTCGACCTGGAGAAGGTCGGCGAGATCGCCACGCTGATCCCGGAGGGGGAGGACGTCATCTCCGATGTGCTGGCTTCCGGCGACCAGCTGCTGGTTGAACGGCTCGTCGATGCGACGCCGAGGCTGAGCA
>JAYUEA010000203.1:0-1918 GCA_043739465.1 Propionibacteriaceae bacterium | reverse complement strand
GCAGGATCTCGCCGCGATCACGAGGCGGCGTGGCAGCCCAGTCCGCTTGTGCCGCAACGGCTGCGTCCAGAGCAGCTGCACCGTCGGCGACCGTCGCGTCCGCCACCGAAGCCAGCGTCTCACCGGTCGAAGGGTCCTCGACGTCGACGGTCCGGCCGTCGCTGCTGGCACGCCACTTGCCATCAATGAACAGACCCGTGGGTACCCGCGCGAGCAAGGACTTCTCAGAATCGGTCAACGCCACGGGATCGGGCCTTTCAGTTCGCGATGCGGGTGAGTCCGGGTTAGTGGGGGTGAGCGGGAGTGAGCGGGAGGCCGCGGCAGGGAACCGCAGCAGGGTCAGGCGTTGGCCACGAACGCCTGCTCGACGATGTCGAGTCCCTCGTGCAGCAGGTCGTCCCCGGCCGAGAGCGGTGGCAGGAAGCGCATCACGTTGCCATACGTACCGGCTGTCAGCGTGACCAGACCCTGGCTGTGGCAGTAGGCATTCACCGCGCTGGTCAACGCGGAGTTCGGCGTCTTGTCGCCGGCACCCGACACGAGCTCGAGGGCCAGCATCGCCCCACGACCCCGGATGTCACCGATGACGTCGAACTTCTCGGCCAGCTCGCGCAGTCGGGGCATGAACAGCGCCTCGACCTCGCGGGCGCGGCCGCAGAGGTCCTCGGCCTGCATCGTCTCGATGGCGCCGAGCGCCGCCGCGCACGCGACCGGATTGCCGCCATAGGTGCCCCCCAGACCACCACCGTGAACCGAGTCCATCGCGTCGGCACGACCGGTCACCGCGGCCAGCGGGAGCCCGCCGGCAATGCCCTTGGCGGTCGTGATCAGGTCGGGCACGACGCCCTCGTGCTCACAGGCGAACCAGTCGCCGGTGCGGCAGAAGCCGGTCTGGATCTCGTCGGCGACGAACAGGATCCCGTTCTGCGTGCACCAGTCGGCTATCCGCCTGAGGTAGCCGGAGGGCGGCACGATGAAGCCACCCTCACCCTGGATCGGCTCGATGATCACCGCGGCAGTGTTCTGTTCACCGACCTGGGTGTGCACCTGCGAGACGAAGGCTGCGAATGCCTCGTCGGCACAACGGTCCACGCCGGTGGGCCAGCGGTAGGGGTAGGCCATGGGCACCCGGTAGATCTCCCCCGCGAACGGCCCGAAGCCCTCCTTGTAGGGCATGTTCTTGGCGGTCAGGGCCATGGTCAGGTTCGTGCGTCCGTGATAGGCATGGTCGAACGCCACGACCGCAGTCCGCCCGGTGAACGTGCGCGCGATCTTGACCGCGTTCTCCACCGCCTCGGAGCCGGAGTTGAACAAGGCCGTGCGCTTCTCGCCGTCGCCGGGAGTCAGGGCGTTGAGGCGCTCGGCGACCTCGACGTACTCCTCGTACGGCGTGACCATGAAGCAGGTGTGGGTGAAGTCGGCGACCTGGGACCGCACCCCTGCGACCACCCGCGGCGCGGCGTTGCCGACGGTGGTGACCGCGATTCCCGAGCCGAAGTCGATCAGCTGGTTGCCGTCGACGTCCACCACGATGCCGCCGCCGGCCCGCTCGACGTAGACCGGCAGGCCCGTTCCGACACCGGCCGAGACCGCCGACAGCTTGCGCTGGTGGAGCAGCTCCGAGCGGGGACCAGGGATGGCCGTGGCCAGGATCCGCCGCTGTTCGATGGGTACAGCCTCGATGGGCGCGGTCGTCATCGGTGGCTCCTTGGGGTTCGGGGGCGAGTCGGCCCGGGTGATCGGTCAGCGGGGGACACACCCGTCCGCTCCAAGGCTCCGGCAGCCATACCATGTTGTCCAATACTTGTTTGGCACACACCTGATGCCTTGGAGGCATAGCGATGGAGCTGCGGCACGTCCGGTACTTCCTGGCCGTGGTCGACGCCGGATCCGTGACGGCCGCCTCCCCTGTCGTCCA
>JAYUEA010000202.1:0-1919 GCA_043739465.1 Propionibacteriaceae bacterium | reverse complement strand
GGGACCACCGACCCGGCCCAGGCGTGCCAGAGGGTGGCCGACCACATCGCCGGGCTTGACGGTCCCGCCGACTCCCTGGTCGTCGGGTTCGGGCACCGGATGTCGGCGTGGTCCCGACTCCCGGCGACGTCCGAGCTCGATGCCGTGAGCGGCGCCCGCCCGGTGATCCTCATGGCCGGCGACGCCCACAGTGGCTGGCTCAACACGGCGGCCCAGCGGATGTTCGGGGTGTCGTTCGACGGCGTCTTCACGGAGGCCGACTGGTTCGCCCTGATGCCCCGCGTGCCGGACGACCCCGAGGCGCTGTCCCGGGCTCGCATTCGTCGGCTCCGCGAGCTGGCGGCCCTCGGCGTCGTGGGCATCGTCGACCTCGTGATGGACGACCACCTGGGGCCGTGGCCGGGGCTCGTGCAGGCGGGAGTGACGATCCCCCGCGTCAAGGTCGGCGTCTTCCCGTCCACTGTGGACGAGGTCATCCAGGCCGGGCTGCGGACCGGGGACGAGGTGCCCGGCGGTGGCGGCCTGGTGCGGATGGGGTCGCTCAAGATCATCGCCGACGGGTCACTGTCCAGCCTCACCGCGGCCGTGCGCGACTCCGACGGCCGAACGCACGGCCACTTCGCGTACACACTCGACCAGCTCGTCGACATGCAGACCCGTGCCCGCGAGCACGGCCTGACCGTGGCCACTCACGCGATCGGCGACGCCTGCCTGAGTCAGGTGCTGGACGCGTACGAGGCGTCGGGCGCCACCGGCACCGTCGAGCACGCCCAGCTCGTCGACCGCGCCGACATCGCGCGCATCCTCCGCCTCGGTCTGACGCTCAGCGTGCAGCCGTGGCACCTCGTCGACGACTGGCGCTCCATGGACCGGCTCTGGGCGGGACGTACCGACGACGCCTTCCCGCTGCGAACGCTGATCGACGCCGGCGTCCCGGTACGGCTCGGCTCTGACGCTCCGGTGGCCCCGCTGGACCCGTGGAAGGCCATGGCGGCTGCCGTACATCGCAACACTCCGGACCTCGCCTCGTGGCACCCCGAGCAGCGCATCAGCGTGCTGGAGGCGTTCCGCGCGTCCGTACGGACACGTGTCGAGGTCGGTCAGCCGGCTGACGTCATGCTGCTCGACGAGAACCCGCTCGCAGCCCAGCCAGACTCCGCCGAGGCCGCGCGACGGCTGTTGGGCGCCGTGGTGTCACTGACGTACGTAGCGGGCGTTCGGACCCATTGCTAGACAGAAATGTATGCTGAAGTGCATGCAGACCACGAGCGTGCGGATCGATCTACACACCCACGAGGACTTGAAGGCGCTGGCGGCAGATCTTCACACCACGGTGGGAAGGGCTGTCACCCTCGCCGTTCGTTCGCTGCGGCAGGAACGCATCGGTCGCGACCTCGCTACGCCATTGACCGCGGAGGAGGAGGACTGGCTCGATGCCGACCTCGGGTGACGTCGTAGACCTCGATCTCGGCGCGCCAGAGGGTCACGAAGCCGGCTTCCGCCATCCGGTCGTCATTGTCACGGCTCAGAAGATCCTTGATTCCGACCCCTCGGTTATCCATGTAGTCCCACTCACCTCGACCATCCGAGCTTTCGGCTCCGATGTCGTCCTCGACCCGGACACCATAAATGGGCTCGGGGTCACCTCAGCCGCTGCGTGCCAGCACCTCCGAGGAGTTTCGTCGCGACGGATTCTCCGCGTCCGCGGGAACGTCGGGTCCGTGGCCTTGAACCAGATCCGAGAGACACTTGCCCTCATTCTCGATCTCTCCTGACGCGTGAGTCAGAGCCGATGCGAGCCCCGCTCGTTGCCGCGGCGGTAGTTGCCCGTCTCGCGGGCGAGGAGGTCCTGGTCGGTCTGGTCGTCGACGCGCAGCAGCGGGGTCAGCCGTTCCGCGCTCGTGCCGGAGACCGTGACG
>JAYUEA010000201.1:0-1920 GCA_043739465.1 Propionibacteriaceae bacterium | reverse complement strand
GTGGTGGCAGGGACCAGTACGCAGCCGTGGCTCCTCAACCGCGTCTTCCTCCGCGAGGCCACTGGAGGATCCAGGGACGACCAGGTCCAGCAGGCCGTGACGACCCTGGTCACCGGTGTTGCGCCGGATGGGCAGAAGCTCAACCCGTACAACTACCAGCAGCCCTGGAACCCCGGCACGACGGCGACCGTGACCGTGGCGGACAACCTGATCACCGTCACGCTGAGCCAGCCGGGCAGGGTCGGCCTGATCGCAGCGCAGCAGAAGATCGCGGTGCAGAGTCTGGTGTGGACCGCAACGGCGGCTGCGCACATGACGGTGCCTGTACGCGTCGAGGTCACGGGTGGTCGGCCTGCGTTCGCCACGAGGCCGGCGGGGAACTACTCACGGCCGGCCAGCACGGAGTCGTACGTCGATCTCGTGCCGATCTGGGTCGATACCCCGAATCTCGGCGCGACCATGTCGTCGCCGGTGACGGTGACCGGTGAGGCATGCGTGTTCGAGGCGCAGTTCTCGTGGGAGCTGCTTCAGGGCACGACGGTGGTCAAGTCCGGCAACGCGAGGGCGACGATCGGGTGCCCCGACCGAGGGACGTACGTGATCGAGCTTGGCAGCCTGGCCGGTGGTACGTACACGATCCGCGCGTGGGAGGTCTCGATGAAGGACGGAAGCATCGCGTACGAGACCCGCGTGCCCTTCACGGTCGCCTGACGGCTCGGCTCCCCGAGGAGCAAGACCAACAGTCCCCGCAAGCCGGTTCCCTGAGGGCACCGCGACCCTTCGAGACGCCGATCGGCTTCGCCGCCAGGCTCCTCAGGGAACCGAACACACGCCGATCACCGCTCCGGTTCCCTGAGGATCACCGCGATGCAGTCGTCGATCACGAGACCGGTTCCCTGAGGAGTTGATGCGCGAAGCGCGGCAACGTCTCGAAGGGCCGGCCCCCTGAGGCCCGATCCCTGAGCTTGTCGAAGGCTCGCCGCTGCTACACCCCCACCGCTGCCATGAGCGCGAGCATCAGCAGCGTGAGGCCGAGCTCGATGAGCCCGATGGTCATGGGGCGCAGGGGATGGCGGCGTACGTACAGGGGCAGCCCGACGGCGCGCATCGCAGCCACCATGAAGAACACCGGCCAGATCCCTGGCAAACCATGCAACGTGCCGACGGCGATCGCGAGCACCCACGCCACGTGCCAGCCGATCGAGGCGCCGAGGAAGCGGTTGGAGGTGCGTTCGCGGATCATCGACTTCACGGCGAAAAGGGTGCAGGAGGTGTGCCCGTACATGATCATGAACGCCCAGCCCCAGACCGATTGGAACTGCTGGAGGAAGTTCGGGAGGTCGGGGTGCATGGCGACGAGTACGAGCGCGGACGACGACAGCGCGGTGGCCAGCCCGCTCGCCAGGGATCGGCCGGCGCCGCGGAGGGTGGACAGGTACGCGATGAGCAGCGGCACCACCATCAGCGGCAGCCACCCCACCACGCCCCAGCCGGCGGTGAGCAGAAGCCCGAGGCCCATCAGAGCAGCCACGACCGCGTACACGACGATCGGCGCCACTGTACGGTCGCGGCGCTCGACCGGCATCTTGGCCCACCACGACGCGGCGTGGAAGAACAAGTAGCCGCCCAGCGCGACGCCGAGCACGAACAGCTGATGGACCTGGGGTCCTGCGACGATCGCCCCCGCGACCACGGGGCTCAGCAGCCACGACCACGCCCCGTGCTCCCGCGGCACCCAGGCCGCTGGGGCCTTGGTGCGACGCGCAGGCGGGCTCGTCACGGTTAAGGTCACCGGATCATCGTACGTAGCCACAGCGCATCCGCAGCATTGGGGTGGGCGAGCAGCGGGTCGGGAGCCCAGGCCGTATCGCCGCAGGCCCCACCAAGAGCCTCCGGTGTTTGGTCCCCAGGGGTGGACCT
>JAYUEA010000200.1:0-1920 GCA_043739465.1 Propionibacteriaceae bacterium | reverse complement strand
CGGCGACTTCGTCGTTGGCGGGTTCAACCCGTGCGACAACACGTGCGCGGCCTGTCGCAAGGGCGCCACGGCCAACTGCCTCAACGCCGCCCACTACTCGGGCTGTCAGGCCGACAAGCTGCGCGTCCCCCTTGCCGACGGCACGCTCGTCGCCACACCAGGGATGCCGGCGGACGACCTCATCCCCAGCATCCTGGCGCTGTCCGACGTGATGTGTACGGGATGGCATGCGGCCGTCTCGGCAGGCGTCGGCCCGACCACCAGCGTGGCCGTCGTCGGTGACGGCGCGGTCGGACTGTGCGCCGTGCTCGCCGCCGTACAGCTCGGCGCACCGGTCGTGATCGCCATGAGCCGCCATGAGGCACGCCAGAAGGTGGCTACCGCGTTCGGCGCGACGCATATCGTCGCCGAGCGTGATGCGGCCGGCATCGAGGCCATCAAGGCCCTCACCGACGGCATCGGCGCAGACTGCGTGCTCGAATGCGTCGGCACCGAAGAGGCTCGCCTGCAGGCGGCCGGAAGCGTCCGGGTCGGCGGCAGCATCGGCCTCGTCGGTGTACCTCACGGCGACCTGCCCACCGACCAGTTCTTCTGGAAGAACGTCGGCGTCAAGGGCGGCCCGGCGAACTGCCGCGCGTACCTGCCGCACCTGCTCGAGCTCGTACTCGCCCGAAAGATCAACCCCGGCCTAGTCTTCGACCTCGAGCTGCCACTGTCCGAGATCGCCGAGGCGTACGCGGCGATGGACTCCCGGCGCGCGATCAAGTCCCTCGTACGCCCGGTCGTCTGAGGAGCCGGAGCACCCGGGCGAGGTCGGTTCATCATGTTAAGTGGGCGGGTGTGATGTTCTCATGGCGGATCCGCCATGAGAAGTGATGGCTCACCTACTTAACATGATGAACCGACGCATGGCACCCGACCCCCCGGAGCCCGTCCTCACCCCTGCAAACCACCACACGAAGGAACACCATGCAGTACACACGGCTCGGGAACTCCGGCCTTCGGATCAGCCGCATCGCGCTCGGGTGCATGAGCTTCGGCGACACCGCCAGCGGGTTCAACCAATGGGCGCTGAACGACGACGACGCGCAGCCGTTCTTCGAGAAGTGCGTCGAGCTGGGCATCAACTTCTGGGACACGGCCAACGTGTACAGCCTCGGCACGTCCGAGGAGATCGTCGGCCGCGCGATCACGAAGTACAGCCGCCGCGAGGACATCGTGCTGGCCACGAAGGTGCATTTCCCCATGCACGCGGGCCCCGGCGGTTCCGGCCTCAGCCGCAAGGCGATCATGGAGAACATCGACGCGTCGCTGACGCGCATGGGCACTGACTACGTCGACCTCTACCAGATCCACCGCTTCGACCCGAACACCCCGGTCGAGGAGACGATGGAGGCCCTGAACGATGTCGTACGGTCCGGCAAGGCGCGCTACATCGGGGCGTCGGCCATGTGGGCGTGGCAGTTCTCGAAGATGCAGTACACCGCGCAGCTCAATGGCTGGTCGACGTTCGTCTCGATGCAGGACGAGTACAACCTCATCATGCGCGAGGAGGAGCGGGAGATGTTCGGCCTGCTCGCCGACCAGGGCGTGGGGGCCATTCCGTTCTCACCGCTCGCCAAGGGCCGCGTCTGCCGCCCCTGGGGCCAGACGACCGTCCGCATGGACGTCGACCCGGTGGGCAAGCGGTACGACCAGGACGCCGACGCCCCCATCGTGGACGCCGTGCAGAAGATAGCCGAGGCCCGCGGCGTCCCCATGGCTCAGGTCGCCCTCGCCTGGGTGCTCTCCAAGCCCGTGATCAGCGCTCCGATCGTCGGCCCGACGAAGCTCGAGCACCTCACCGACGCGGTCTCCGCGCTGGACCTGGTGCTCTCCCTCGACGAGGTCGCGGCTCTCGAGGAGCACTACGCCCCGCAC
>JAYUEA010000199.1:0-1926 GCA_043739465.1 Propionibacteriaceae bacterium | reverse complement strand
CTCACAAGGCCGCGGCCGGCAAGCGCCAGTTCCGCCGAAAGTCTGGATCCGCGTAGTAGCGCGCAAGTCTGGATCGCGTAGTAACGATGGTGCTCGGGCAGGATCGTGGGGGGTGCCGCGTACGAGCTGTTGGGTCACCGCCACGTCGCCGCGGCGCTGGCGGAGCGCGAGTCGTCCCACTGAGCCGGCCATGCTGATTGCAGCAGCCACCTGTGTGCGGGAAGATGCTCCCGCGCGGCCACCCCATACGGCGGCGCCTGCCGTCTCGAGGAGGACACCGTGGCTGAGAAGCCGACCGTTGCACTGGGTATCGACATCGGCGGGAGCGGCGTCAAGGGCGCACCGGTCGACCTGGTGAAGGGCGAGTTCCTCGAGGACCGGATCAAGCTCGCGACACCGCAGCCGTCGACCCCCGAGGCCGTCGCCGACGCCGTCTCCCTGATCGCCGAGCAGTTCCTCGACACACTTCCGGCGGAAGCCCCGATCGGCGTCACCATCCCTGGCATCGTGAAGCGCGGCGTCGTGAAGACCGCGGCGAACATCGACAAGGGCTGGATGAACTGCAACGGCGAGGAGCTGTTCTCGGCTCGGCTCGGCCGTCACGTACATCTCGTCAACGACGCGGACGCCGCGGGTGTCGCCGAGCTCCGGTACGGCGCCGCCAAGGGCCACGACGGCCTCGTCATCCTGGCCACGCTGGGCACGGGCATCGGCATCGCGCTCCTGTACGACGGTGTACTCATCCCCAACGCCGAGCTCGGACACGTCGAGCTCAACGGTCACGATGCGGAGACGCGCGCGGCCGCCAGCGCGAGGGAGCGCGAGGGGTTGTCGTACGAGGCATGGGCCACGACGCGCCTTCAGCCCTACTTCAAACACCTCGAGTTCCTGCTGTCCCCCGACCTGTTCGTCGTGGGCGGTGGCGTGAGCCGCAAGTCGGACAAGTTCCTCCCGTACCTGCACCTCGAGACCCCGATCATCCCGGCCCTGCTCCGCAACAGCGCCGGCATCATCGGCGCAGCAGCGCTCGCCGCCGACTGAGGTTCGGGGCGGCACCCGCCCCTCGCACAGAAGAACCGGGCACCATGGGTGTAGGGACGAGCGGAGGCACACATGACGGGCACGGCTCTCGGGGTGACGGTGGCGCTGATCGGGCTGTCGCTGGTGGTGCGCGGCTACGCGACGATCCGGGCGATCATCAGCCTGTTCGGCGGTCTGATCGGGTTCGCGGTCGGCGCGTACGCGGTGGCACGGTTCACGAACACCTCACTCCTGGCGAACCAGACCGGCTGGATCGGCGGCGCGATCGGCGCGGTCGCGTTCGGACTGCTCGCGTTCTTCGTCTACCGGTTCGCGATGATCGGCGGGATGGCGGCCATCGGCTACACCCTCGGGGTGACTGCCCTTGTCGCGCTGCACATCGACAACCGCTGGGCCTCACTGGCAGCGGGCATCGTAGGTGCGATCGTGCTCGCGATCATCGCGTACCGCTTCGACCTCCCCGGCCTCGTCCTCGTCCTCCTCACGACCCTGGTCGGCGCCAGCCTCGTCACGCTGGGAGCGATGCTCACGATGGCCAAGGTCACGTTGCTCACGATCAGTCAGGCGTCGGTGACGGCGGTCGTGGCCGAAGGCTGGGGCTGGTACGCCCTCTACCTGGGCCTCGTCGCGCTCGGCCTGCTGGCCCAATGGCGCTACCTCAAGGTGCGCACGTCGGTGCGCTCGGGCTGGGGCAAGCGCGGCTGACCTCTCGAACCACCTCCGCTCGTGTCGCGTGGCCGAAATCTGTTCGCGGTTGGCGTGGTCCCCCTTCGTGCATCGCAAGGGGCCGGAGCGCAGGCGTACCGGGTCGTACGACGAGCTTCGGCAACGCCGCGAGCTGCGGGCCCGGGGCTCGCCAAGCGTCCATGGATTTCGGCCACGCGA
>JAYUEA010000198.1:0-1933 GCA_043739465.1 Propionibacteriaceae bacterium | reverse complement strand
GCAGGATGTGCTTCGGCGAGTCGTCGACGAGCGCGTGGACGGCATCGAGGCGCAATGCGTCGACGTGATAGTCGCGCAGCCACATCAGCGCGTTCTCGATCACGAAGCTGCGCACCTCGGGCTCGGCGAGGTTGACCGAGGCTCCCCAGGTATTCGCACTCGCGTCGGTGAGGTACGGGCCGAACTTCGGGAGGTAGTTGCCGCTCGGGCCGAGATGGTTGTAGACGACGTCCTGGATCACCGCGAGCCCGCACGCGTGGCAGGCGTCGACGAACCGCCGGTACGCCTCCGGGCCGCCGTACGCCTCGTGGACCGCGTACCACAGGACGCCGTCGTAGCCCCAGTTCCAGACGCCGTTCATCGCGTTCACGGGCATCAGCTCGACGAAGCCGACGCCGAGCGACTTCAGGTGGTCGAGGTGGGCGATGGCCGCGTCGAGGGTGCCCTCAGGCGTGAAGGTGCCCACGTGCAGCTCGTAAACGATCGACCCGGCGAGCGGCCGCCCCGTCCAGGCGTGGTCGCGCCAGCGGTAGTGCTGCGTGACCGTGCGCGACATGCCGTGGACGCCGTCGGGCTGGCGGCGCGACCTCGGGTCGGGCAGCACCTGCGTCTCGTCGTCGATCAGGTAGCCGTAGTCGTACTCGCCTGCCGTCAGCGGCGCCGGCGGCGTCCACCAGCCGCCGGGAGCCCTACGCATCGGCAGGTGGCGTTCGCCGACAGGATCGCCGACGGGTCGTACGACGAGGGTGACGCGCTCGTGGTCGGGCGCCCAGACGTCGAAGGCGGTACGGATGCCGGCGGCCGGCGGCAGCGTGACCAGCAACGCGACGGGACCGTGGCTCAGAACTTCCGCAACCAGCACAGGGTCGCCGTCGGCATGTACGAGGGCGCCGCTGTGCACGTTGCGGTACGTGCCCAGGGGCAGGGCGATGGTGGTGTCGCCCCAGCCGCCGTTCGCGCGCAGGCTCACCGACAGGCGCGTCGCCACGGTGATCACGCCACCGGTGTCGAACGCGATCACGTGGTTCGCTGCGGGCCCGTCGGCTCCGACCGGGGAGAACGACCCGAAGAGCTCGGGCTGGTCGCGCCGGATACGGAGCGCGTCATGGACGAGGCGGAGCTTCGCGAGGCCAGGGTCGTCGATGCCGCCGACCAGCTCGGCGGTGCCAGCCTGGGCGAGCAGCGCCTCGAGCCGCGGGAAGTCGACCGGTCGGCGGTTGTCGGGGTCGATGAGGCAGAGCTGCCAGACCTCGCTGCCCTGGTAGACGTCGGGTACGCCCGGCATCGTCAGAGACACGGCAGTGGCCGTGAGCGAGTTGCTCCAGCCCGCGTCGACGACTGCCGAGACGACCTCGAGGAGTGCGGACCGGACCTGCTCGTCGTCGTACAACCGGTCGATCGCGACGTGAACCGCGCTCTCGTACGACGCGTCGACGGACGTCCATGTGGTGTGGAGGCCAGCCTCGCGCATGGCCTTCTCGGCGAACGTGTGGAGCCGCTCGGCGCTCAACGGCCAGGCGCCGACGGCGGCCTGCCAGACGATGTTCGCGAAGGAGGCGTCGGGCATCGGAGCCAGCTCCTGGAGCCGACGCATGGCGGTCGCCCAGAGCTCGGGCACCTCGGAGAGCACGGCGATCCGAGCCCGGACGTCCTCGCCGCGCTTCGTGTCATGGGTGGTCCGAGTGGTCATGGTGCGGGGCCAGGCAGCCTGGCGGAGCGCAAGCCCTGCGTACACCTGCTCCGTCGTGAGCGAGAAGATCGCGGGCTCGCCTCCGACCTCGGTGAGGGTGGTGAGTCGGCCCCAGCGGTAGAAGGCGCAGTCCTCGACGCCCTTGGCCATGACCATGCCGCTGGTCTGCTGGAACCGCTGCGCCGCGTCGGTCGCGCCGTCAGTCAGGACGGGCGTCAGCGTGGTGATCGCCACGCTCAGCTC
>JAYUEA010000197.1:0-1936 GCA_043739465.1 Propionibacteriaceae bacterium | reverse complement strand
GGTCGCGACAACCGTGATCGAGGTCGGCGTCGACGTCCCCAACGCGACCGTCATGGTCGTGATGGACGCCGACCGGTTCGGGGTGTCGCAGCTGCATCAGCTGCGCGGCCGGATCGGCCGCGGTGCGCACGCAGGGCTGTGCCTGCTCGTCACCGAGACCGAGCTCGGCAACCCGGCCCGGGCCCGGCTCGACGCGGTCGCCGCCACCAACGACGGCTTCGCGCTGGCCCGCGTCGACCTGGAGCAGCGCCGGGAAGGCGATGTGCTGGGCGCCAGCCAGTCCGGCAAGCGCTCGTCGCTGCGGATGCTGCAGCTGCTGCGCGACGAGGACGTCATCCGGGAAGCCCGGGTGGCCGCGGTGGCCCTCGTCGCGGCCGACCCCGCCCTGGAGCCGCACCCGGCGCTGCGGCAGGCTGTCGCCGACCTCGTCGACGCCGAACGGGCCGAGTATCTGGAGAAGGCGTGACGCGCATCATCGCCGGCGAGGCCCGCGGCCGACGCCTGGTCGTGCCCAGGGGTGAGCTGACCCGGCCGACCGCGGACCGTGCGCGAGAAGGCCTGTTCTCCAGCCTGCAGTCGCTCGTCGACGTCGAGGGCGCCCGCGTCCTCGACCTGTACGCCGGGTCAGGGGCCATCGGGCTGGAAGCGCTCTCCCGCGGCGCGGCCGAAGTCACCCTCGTCGAGGACGATCCCGCTGCCTGCAAAGCGATCTCGGCCAATGTCGCGGCGGTCGGACTGCCGGGCGCCGAGCTCGTCCAGGACCGCGTCGAGGATGTCCTGCTCGGCCCTGCCTCGGCGTACGACGTGGTCGTCCTGGACCCGCCGTACGACCTCGACGTCGACCCGGTGCTGCTCGCCCTCGTACCCTGGCTGGCGATCGATGCCGTCGTCGCTGTGGAGCGACGCACCCGCGGGCCCGCGCCCGCCTGGCCGGAGGGACTCGTGGCGGTGCGGACACGTAGGTACGGCGAGGCGACCCTGCACTACGGCGAGGTGACCCTGCACTACGGCGGGGCGATCGGCGGCGTGGCCTCGTGAGACGGGCCGCCTGCCCCGGGTCGTTCGATCCGGTGACCCTCGGTCACCTCGACATCATCGGTCGCTCAAGCCTGCTCTACGACGAGGTCGTCGTGGCGGTCGGGATGAACGCCAGCAAGAACCGGCTGTTTTCGCTGGAGGAGCGCACCGAGATGTTGCGCGAGGTGACCGTCGGCTACGGCAATGTCGTCGTCGACAGCTTCGACGGGCTGATCGTGGATTTCTGCAAGGCCCGAGAGATCCAGGTCATCGTCAAGGGGCTGCGGGCCATCAGCGACTTCGACTACGAGCTGCAGATGGCGCAGATGAACCACGGCCTGGCCGGTGTCGAGACGATGTTCATGACCACCAACCCGCTCTACTCGTTCCTGTCGAGCAGCCTGGTCAAGGAGGTCGCGACGTACGGTGGTGACGTGTCCGGCTTGGTGCCGGACGCCGTGCACCGGCGACTGCTGGAGCGGCTCGCCACCCGCACGCCGTAGCGAGGAGGAGATGCGTGGACGCGGTCCAGGCCAAGCTGGCTGAGCTCACGGCCATCGTCGAGGGGGCGCGGTCGATGCCGATGTCGGCGTCCTGTGTCGTCAACCGGTCCGAGGTCCTCGACCTGCTCGGGGAGCTGCGGGCGCTGTTGCCCAAGCAGCTGCACGAGGCGCAGATCGTGCTCGGCGACCGCCATGAGGTGGTCGAGGCAGGCCACCGGGAAGCCCAGCGCATCATCGCCGAGGCGACCGCGGAGCGAGAGCGGATGTTGGCCGAGACCGACGTCTACGCCGAGGGACAGCTCGAGGCGACGCGGTTGGTGGAGGAGGCCCGGATCCTCACCGACTCGATGCGGCTCGAGGTCGAGGACTACGTCGACGGCAAGCTGGCCAACTTCGAGATCGTGCTGACCAAGACC
>JAYUEA010000196.1:0-1940 GCA_043739465.1 Propionibacteriaceae bacterium | reverse complement strand
GCTCGTGAGGCGCTGCTCGACGCCGAGACGGAGCACTTGCGCATCCTGCTGTCAGAGCGCGAGCGCGAGGTGCTCGTCGAGATCGCGAAGGGCGCGACGAACGCCGAGATCTCGACCAGTCTGTACATGGCGGAGGGCACCGTGAAGACCCACATCGGGCGCCTGCTCGCGAAGCTGCACGCGCGCGATCGCGTACAGCTCGTGCTGATCGCGCACGAGGCCGGGCTGGTCAGCCGATAGTCAGACGAGCTGTACGGGCAGCTGGCGGCCGGACCTGACGTAGAGCGACGACGGCAGGATGACCCGCCGCTCGCAGTCGCTCACTCCGTCGTCGAGCACCATGAGGAGCTGGTTCACCAGAAGCGGAGCGACCTGCTCGACGGGCTGGACGACACTCGCGAAACCGAGCGCCGCGGACACCGGCGTGTTGTCGAACCCGACGATCGACTCGGCCGGGGCGAAGTGCTCGACCGGCGACTCGTACAGGGCGCTGAGCGCGCCCAGCGCGAGCGAGTCCGTGCCGCAGCAGACGCCGGTTACCCCGCGCTCGCGCAGCAGCTGCATGGCCTTGTAGCCGGGGTCGATGCCCTCGGGCACGCTCAGGTCGATCGACTCCAGGTCCTCGCCGGAGTCGGCCATCGCGATCAGCCAGCCTTTGCGCCGGTCACGATCGATCATCGAGAAGTCGCTGAGCCCGATGAACCCGATCCGGTGGTGACCCCGCGACCGCAGCAGCTCGGTCCCTTGCGTGACACCGATGGTGTTGTCGATGTCCACCCACGGGTGGGGCGCGTCGAGTTCGCCCCACGGGCGGCCGAACGCGACGAACGGCATGCCGAGGCGGCGAAGCTCGGCCGGGCGACTGTCGTGCAACGACGTGTACGCGAGCATCGTCGCGTCGATCAGCCCTGACTCGTACAAGGCCTGAAGCTGTTCGAGCTCCTCCTTCTCACCCGTCGCAGTGATCAGTACGGGGTGGTAGCCGCGTTCCTCGAGCGCCTCGGTCGCGGCGTGGAGGTAGCGGTCCATGACTGACCCGTTGATGCCGTCAAGGACGGGGGACAGGCGCATCCCGACGACCCGCGACCGGTTCGTCCGCAGCGCTCGGGCCGCGGCGCTCGGCCGGTACCCGGAGCGGTCGATGTGCTCGCGGACCCTCTCCCGCGTCGACTCCTTGACGAGGTGGGGCGCGTTGATGACGTTCGAGATCGTCTGGCGGGAGACTCCGAGTTCCTTGGCCAGGCTGATCAACGTCGGGCGCGCCATCTGACTCCCTCGTCGTGCGCTGCAGGTTTGTTCGTTCAACTGATGGTGCGGAATCTACCCTGCAAGTCGACTCGGCAGTAGTCCGGCCAACCACAAGCTGTTCGAGGAGAAAGAATCCGGCACTGCTCGGGGAGTGAACATGTACTGCTCGTGGGGAGGTTCCGTACTGCTCGTGGGGAGGTTCTGTACCTCTCGTGGGGAGGTTCTGCGGTAGTTTCGCGACCATGCCTCAGGTTGCTGCGTACGCCATCGATTCCGCCACCGGTTCCTTCTCCCCGACGACCATCACCAGGCGCGAGCCAGGGCCGACAGAGGTCTTCTTCGAGATCAAGTACGCAGGCATCTGCCACTCCGACATCCACACCGCCCGCGGCGAGTGGGGCCCGGTCAGGTACCCGCTGGTCCCGGGCCACGAGCTCGCCGGCGTCGTGACCGAGATCGGCAGCGACGTCACGAAGTTCGCGGTCGGCGACCGCGTCGGCGTCGGCTGCTTCGTCGACTCGTGCGGCACGTGCGAGTACTGCCTGGCCGGCGACGAGCAGTTCTGCTCGGGCCAGGGCAGCACGATCTGGACGTACAACGCCGTCGGTCGCGACGGCCTCCCGACCGCCGGCGGCTACTCGTCCGGCATCACCGTCGAGCAGGACTACGTCTGCCGCATCCCGGACGGGATC
>JAYUEA010000195.1:0-1956 GCA_043739465.1 Propionibacteriaceae bacterium | reverse complement strand
ACCGTGACGACGAGACCCGGCACGTTCACCGCGTTGAGCCACCCGAACCCGAGACCGCAGCCGAGCGACACGAGGACGAACGCGCCGATCGCGAGCGCACAGCTGACGAGGATCCGGCCCCCGGTGCGCAGCATGTCAGCGCGTCGCCAGGTGAGCAGGGGTTGGGCGAGCAACGGCAGCGCGTACGCCGCGAGGAACGCGGGTTGCTTGATCGAGGCGGCGATGCCCACGACGATCGCTCCGCCGAGCCACCAGCGCCCCCTCATCCCCATCCAGAGCGCCAGGACGACAAGGCCCATCATGAGCGCGTCGTTGTGCATCCCGCCGACGAAGTCGATGACGAGCAGAGGGTTGAGCGTGGCGAACCACGCGGTGAGCTGCGGGTCGACGCCCAGCCGGTGCGCGATCCGCGGCAGCAGCACGACGATCAGCACGACGCCGATGAGCGCCGGGATGCGCATGAGAACCGCGGACAGGTACGGGTGGAGCCCGGAGACGACGACGATCAGCTCCTGGAGGCGCAGGCTGAGAGGGCCGTACGGAGCCGGCGTGAACCGCCACACCCACGCCACCTGGTCGGCGAAGGCTCCGGGAAGCACGCCGGGCCCGGCGTCGTACGGGTTCACGTCGTTGACCAGCATCCAGCCCTGGGCGGAGTAGCTGTACGCGTCGTGGCTGAACGTCGGCGGCGCGGCCAGCAGGGGCAGCGACCAGATCGCCAGCACCGCCCAGTGCTTCACGCCCGCGTAGACGGTGGGCCGGAGCCGGAACCACGCGTCGACGAGCAGCCCGATGCCTGTGAGGAGGATGAGGGTGCCGATGATCCGTACGGGCGTGGTGTCGAGGTGTACGGCGCGCAGCGGGCCCCACCACGGCGAGTTCTGGGGCAGGTACGCGGGTGTCAGCGAGCCCAGGAGGATCAGGAACGTGCCGAGCAGCCCGATGCGGGTCGGGACGAGGCGCAAGGCGGCGATGAGGTCACCGGCGACCCGCCGCAACTCCGCTCTCACCCACCACCTCCGCTTGGCCGCCCTCAGCCTACGACCCCGGCGGGTTGCCGGCTGGCCGGTCCCGGCGTGGGTCATGGGCTACCGTCGGGGTGTGCGACGCGCCCTGGCCCTGACAGCAGCGATCCTGCTGGGCGGCTGCGGGTCCATCAGCCAGGTCGCCACCTCCCCGTCGGCGCAGGCGACAGCGGCGCCGCCGGCCGTCGGCACCACCCCTGTACCGAGCAGCATCACGGTCAAGGGCGAGACCCCTACGGCCACCACCCGCGACTGGCAGGACGTGGCTGCGGGCGTGTCCGTACGTCTCGACTCCGTCACCGGAGACAGCTCCGTCCCGGCGCAGGTCACGACCGTACGGGTGGCGCAGCCCGCGGGGCGCCTCCGCGTCGGCTACACGCCGAGCGCACCGAGGCTGATCTCGGACTGGGCGGCCGCCCACCCGTCAGCGCTCGTCATGATCAACGCCGGCTACTTCGACGACGCGTTCCGTACGACCTCGCTGCTGGTCTCCGACGGGGTGAGCGCGGGCCGGAGCTATGTCGGCTTCGGCGGGATGCTCAGCATGTCGTCGAAGGGTGCCGTGACGATCCGGTCGCTCCGCGACCACCCGTACAGCACGTCGGAGAAACCGCGGCAGGCGGTCCAGTCGTTCCCGATGCTCGTCATCGACGGCGCGGCGACCTCGATGCCGAACGACAACGGCCGGTACGCGCGCCGCTCGATCATCGCCGTCGACTCCCAGTCGCGCCTGCTGATCATCACCGTCGAGGGCGGCTGGACGCTGCCGGAGACAGGGACGTGGCTGGTGGGCTCCGGCCTGGGCATCACGCAGGCGCTCAACCTCGACGGCGGCTCGTCGACCGGCATGGTCGTGCAGACAGCCACGTACCGCCGCCTCGTCGACGCCTGGAACGCCCTGCCCATCGTCATCTGGGTCGAAGCGGCCTGA
>JAYUEA010000194.1:0-17891 GCA_043739465.1 Propionibacteriaceae bacterium | reverse complement strand
CGCGGACCCGGTCGGACTTCGCGGCCAGCTTTCCGTCGAGATGTACGTGCCCGTCGGCGATGAGGGTCTCGATCCGGGACCGGCTCAGGCCGGTCATCCGCGACGCTGCGACGTCGACGCGCTCACCGTCCAGCCCATCGGGCACGAGGTGGACACTCATGCGTCGGGCGTCTCCGTCGCGCCGGTGGCGGCGGTCTCGGCGGCGGCTTTGCCGTTGTCGGTCGTGACCGGAGCCCCTGTCATGCTCGTGCCGGGTACGAGGGAGATCACGAGGATCGTCGCCGCGGCGAATGTGAGGCACATGTCCGCAACGTTGAAGATCGCCCCGAAGTACGGGAGCTGGATGAAGTCCACGACGTGTCCACGGAAGACGCCGGGGGCCCGGAACAGCCGGTCCACGAGGTTGCCGGAGATGCCGGCCAGCAGAAGGCCCGTGGCGATCGCCCAGGACCTCACGGCGACCTTGGGAACCATCCAGATGCCGACCACGACCAGTGCGGCCACAGCCAGCAGCGCGAAGAAGACCGTCGCGTTCTCGCCGAGGCTGAACGCGGCCCCGGGGTTACGGATGAGCTGCAGCCTGATGAGACCGCCGAGCAACCGCGTGGGGTTCTGAGGGTCGAGCTTTGCCACCGCGAGCGTCTTGGTGAGGATGTCGAGAGCCAGACCGCCCACGGCAACAGCCGCGATCAGGCGCCGCGCGGCCGTGTGGCCGATGACGCCGCGACCGGCTATCGCCTTTCCTCGCGCTGCTTGCACTTCACGCACATCGTCGCGCGCGGGAACACCTGGAGGCGGCCCTTGCCGATGGGGGTCCCACACATCTCGCAGGTCCCGTAGTGGCCCGCGTCGAACAGGCGCAGCGCCAGCTGGCTCTGCTCAAGCATCTCGCGGGCGTTCTGCGCCAGCGACATCTCCTGGTCGCGCTCGAAGTTGCTGGAGCCGACGTCGGCGGGGTCGCGCCCTGCACCGTCTCCGCCGTCGCGGAGCAGGTCCTCGAGCTCGGCCTCGGCCACGAGGATCGCCCGCTCCATGCGGGCCACCTCATCGACGAGCTCGGCCCGCACCTCGGCCAGTTCTTCGGATGTCCAGGGATCCTCACCGTCCGCAACCGGGATGGCGATCACCGCCTTCTCCAGATCCGGAGTTGAGCTCGGACGACGAGCCGCAGCCATATCCACCTCTCACGTACGTGTGCCACCAGGACGCGAACCATACACGGCCTGTCAACGTCACCGAGACGCGCCACCCCGGCAACGCGAGACGGGCCTCCCGGAGGAGGCCCGTCGCTCGTGATCAGAGGGTCGATCAGTCGTGGTTGGTCAGCAACGCGTCGAGCCGCGGGGTCTGCGAGTTGCCCTCGGCCTGCTTCGACGCCTGCCCTATGACAGGGGCGTTGCTGGGCTCGAACGTGCGGTTCTTGATGTCCTCCACGAGACCCGACAGGTGCGACACCAGCGACTCCCGGTAGGTGGACTCGAAGTCCCGCAGCGTGCCGACGTGGTTCGTGAGCGCGTCGCGCTCCTTCTCCAGCGCCGAGAACAGCTCGATCCGGCGGGCGTTGGCCTCCCCGTCGACCGAGGATGCTCGCGCCTCGGACTCCTGGACCAGCTTTTCGGCGCTGACGCGGGCCTCGGACTCCACACGATCGGCCTTCGTACGGGCGTCGGTCGTGGAGTCGTGAGCCTTCTGAGCGGCCTCGTCGAGGATCCGCTGGGCCTCGGTCTGGGACTCGGAGGTGACCTTGTCCGCCTCGGCCTGCGACTCCTCGGTGACCTTGGCCGCGTGCTCCTCGGCCTCGGCCTTGACCTTGGCCGCGTGCTCCTCAGCCTCGGCGACGCGACGCTGGGCGTCCGACTGGGCGTCGGCGAGCAGCGACTCAGCCTGCTCAGTGGCCAGCTGGACGAGCTTGATGACGGCGGCGCTGGCGTCGCCGCTGGCCGAGACGACCACGTGCGTGGTGCCGGAGCCGTCGCTCGTGGCGACGGGACGGGAGCTGAGCTCGGCGATCTGGCCGCGCAGACGCTCGTTCTCGGCCGCGAGGTCGTCCTGCTCGGCGGCGGCACTCTGGTGCGCGTCGACGAGCTGGCGCAGTTGCTGGTTCTCCTCCACGAGACCCGCGTCGCCGGCGCCGGCACGAGCCTGGTCGAGCTCGGCATGGAGACGCTCGTTCTCGACCTGGAGCCCGGCGGCCTCGTCAGCGCCACCGCGCACAGGCTGCACGTCCGCGCTAGGGCCGTCCACCTCGCCGTTCAGCTCGGTGTTTCCGCTACCGGCCTGGGCGGCCTCGAGCTGTCGGCGAAGGTGCTCGTTCTGCTCGGTGATCGTCGTCAGGGTGGCTTCGACCTTGTCGACGAAGATGTCCACATCGGTCACCTCGTAGCCGTTACGGCGGGACATGTGGAACCGGGTCTTGCGGACCTCGTCCAGCGTCATCGTCATCTGTGCACCTCTGAGACTCGTATCGGGCTGTTGCGCCGGGAACCGGAGCAGGTCACCCCTGCAATCGGCGAGTTCAGGCTATAGCAGCGGTTATGCGGTCACCAAGGTCTAGCCGGGCTAGTCGGGCATCATGCTCTGTCATCTGCACCACTGGTCGAGACTTGAGGGTCTGCCGGCGATGGCGACGACCTCAACTCTGGTTGTAGAAACCGCCTGCGATGCGCTCGCGGTCCTCAGCCGTCACGATGACTTCCGGCGGGCTGAGCAGAAAGACCTTGTTGGTGACCTTCTCGAAGGTGCCACGAAGGCCGAAGATCAGCCCAGCGGCGAAATCGACGAGTCGCTTGGCGTCGAAGTCCTCCATCTCGGTGAGGTTCATGATGACGGGGAAGCCGTCACGGAAGCTCTCGCCGATGGTCTTCGCGTCGTTGAACGTCTTGGGGTGCACTGTGACGATGCGCGACAGGTCTGCGGTCTCAGGGGCAGCCTTGCGACGGCTTGGGAGCGGTGTGACGCTCGCCGTGTGCTCCACGAGGGCGGAGTCCTCGATCGCCTCGGTGAGGTCCTCTTCGATCAGCTCGCCCCGGTCGTCGTACCGATTGTCCGTGACAAGTCCCAGCCAGGCAGCGCCGCGCTTGATCAAGTCCGCCATGTCCAGTCCTCCTGTGAGCCTTACGTCGTGAGGTTAGCCCGCGCGTCGCCCGGATCCGTGGAGGAGGAGGCCGACACGCCCTCAGGGGCCGTCCAGGAGATGGGGGTCAGCCAGACCAAGGCGCCCAGGCGGCCCGCACCCGCGCCGTCGCGGCGATGGGAGTGCAGGCTCGGGTCCTCGACAGTGCAGCCTCCGATGCGGCGCACCGCCACCCCTGCACGGGCGAGCTCGGCCTCGCAGCCCGCTCCCAGGTCCAGGGCCGGAGTCCCCTGCCGTGTCGTCGACCGGGTCTCGGGAACGACGGCCACGATCTGGTCGGCCATCGCGGCCGGCACCTCGTAGCAGAGCCCGCAGACGTGAGGTCCGATCCAGGCGGTGATGTCCTGTGCGCCGAGGGCGCGCATCGCGGCGACCGTGGCGCCCAGCACGCCGGCGGCGAGACCGACGCGGCCGGCGTGGGCAGCACCCACGACCCCAGCCGTCGGGTCCGCCAGGAGGACGGGGACGCAGTCGGCGATCCGGATGCACAGCGCTACGCCGGGAAGGCGGGTCACCATGCCGTCGGCCACAGGGAGGCTGAGCCCGCCAGGCGCCGAGCCACCCAGCTCACCGCCTGGGCGATCCATCGGGAAGGTGTCGTCGTCGATCACCACGACGTCTGCCGAGTGCACCTGGTGGAGGGTGGCGACGCGGGACACGCCCAGCTCCGCTCGTACACACGCGAAGTTGGCGACCACGGCCGCGGTGTCGTCATGGTCGGTACGACCGAGGTTGAGGGACCCGTACGATCCCTTGCTCACTCCGCCGAGGCGGTCGGTGAAGGCGACCCCGACGCCGTGGTTGGCAGACGGCTCGAGGGCGGCGAGGAACACGTCAGCGCATGAAGTCGGGGACGTCCAGCTCGTCGGAGGCGCCCCGTACAGGCTCGGGAACGACCGGCTCAGGGGCAGCCTGCTGCGGCGTGCTCGGCACCGACGTGCGTGGCGCCTGCTGGCGAGCCAGGGGCGTGCCGGGCGAGCGACGCGGCGGCGTGCCACCGTCGAAGCCCGCGGCGATGACGGTCACGCGGACCTCGTCGCCGAGCGCGTCGTCGATGACCGTGCCGAAGATGATGTTGGCGTCTTCGTGGGCCGCGGCCTCGATGAGGTTCGCCGCCTCGGAGACCTCATGCAGGCCCAGGTCCGAACCGCCGGCGATCGACAGCAGGACGCCGTGGGCACCCTCGATGCTCGCCTCGAGCAACGGCGACGAGACGGCCATCTCGGCGGCAGCACGCGCACGGTCCTCACCGCGGGCGCTGCCGATGCCCATGAGGGCCGAGCCGGCGTTCGACATGACCGCCTTGACGTCGGCGAAGTCGAGGTTGATGAGGCCAGGGGTGGTGATGAGGTCTGTGATGCCGGAGACGCCCTGCATGAGCACCTGGTCGGCCTGTCGGAACGCGTCGAGGATCGCGACCTGGTGGTCGGTCATCTCGAGGAGCTTGTCGTTGGGGATGACGATGAGGGTGTCGACCTCGTCGCGGAGCGTCGCGATGCCAGTCTCCGCCTGGTTGGACCGGCGGCGACCCTCGAAGCTGAACGGACGGGTCACGACACCGATCGTGAGTGCGCCGAGGGAGCGTGCGACGCGAGCGACGATCGGCGCACCGCCCGTACCCGTGCCACCACCTTCACCAGCGGTCACGAAGACCATGTCCGCGCCCTTGAGCACTTCCTCGATCTCGTCCGCATGGTCCTCGGCGGCCTGACGTCCCTTCTCGGGATCGGCGCCTGCGCCGAGGCCGCGGGTCAGGTCACGGCCGATGTCGAGCTTCACATCGGCATCGCTCATGAGGAGCGCCTGCGCGTCGGTGTTGACGGCGATGAACTCCACCCCGCGGAGGCCGGCCTCGATCATGCGGTTGACGGCGTTGACCCCGCCACCGCCGACGCCGACGACCTTGATGATGGCCAGGTAGTTCTGGGATGCCGTTGCCACTGCAAGCCTCGCTCGATCTCTTCGGAGCATGGAGACCGCGCCGGCCCCCAGTGCGGTCAGGCTACGAGAGTGCCGGGGGCTTTGCCACGTTGGGCGCGGCGACTCGCCGCATACCTCGACCTGTGGTTCAGGGTCGTGGCGACCGATCTCGGGCCTGGGACAGCCTCAGGCCTTCGTCGTGGGATGGCTGGGCGAACTCACGTCGTACACGCTGGCCGAAATCGACAGCAGCGCAGCGATCACGGTCGCCTTCTCGTCCGAGTTCTCCGCGCTCCCCCACACCACCTCGGCGTCGCCCCTGAGCTCGATGACGATGCTGTCCGGGCTCGCGGCGTTCACCAGGACAGCCCGATCGCGCAGCACCTTGGGCAGCGCGGTCGCCACGGTCGCGACGTCCCGCCTCAGCCGCTCGCTGTCGCCGGTGATGTTGGCGACCAGCAGTCCCGCGGGGACGTCGGTCACGGACGTGTACGGGACGCCGGAGGTGTCGACGAGGTCGAAACCGCTCCCGGCCGAGACCGCGTACACGGCCTGCCGCTCGGTGACCGCGATGGTCACCCGGTTGGGCAGGGAGCGTGTCACGGAGACGGCGGCAACCGGCTTGAGGGTCTTCACCCGGTTCTCGATGGCCAACACGTCGAGCCGCACGAGTGGTGTGCCGATCGGTACCTGTGCGACCGCCGTCACCTGCTCGGACGTGAGGACCGAGGTGCCCGTCACGGCCACGGTCGTCACCGCCAGCGCCTGGGAGAACCCGACGACCCACACACCGCCCGCCAGCACGGCGACGACGAGGACTGCGACGAGTCCGCGCCGCAGCCGCCTGCGGAGCCGCTGCCTCCGACGCTGAGCGAGCCGTACGGAGGCGTCCGCCGGTCGCGTCCGCTCAGCCACGCGCCGCCTCGAGCAGCGAGACCAGCAGCGGGCCGGCCGTGGTGATGTCACCGGCGCCGAGGGTCAGGACGAGGTCGCCGGGACGTACGAGCTCGGCCAGGGCCGCGGGGACGTCGTCGAGCGCCGGCACGTACGTGACGTCGGCTCCCGCGTCCTTGGCGGCGGCCACGACGAGCTCGCTGGTGATGCCCACCATCGGCTGCTCGCGCGCCCCGTACACGTCGGTGATCACGACCACGTCCGCACGGGCGAGCTCGGCGCCGAAGTCGGTCGCGAAGTCGCGCGTGCGGCTGTACAGGTGCGGCTGGAAGCAGGCGATCACGCGGCCCTGCCCGGCTGCGGCGCGCGCCGCCTTCAGGGTCGCCGCGATCTCCGTCGGGTGGTGGGCGTAGTCGTCGATGACGCGCACGCCCGCCACCTCGCCGACGAGCTGGAACCGGCGCTCGGTGCCACCGAAGCGCCGCGCGCCGTCGAGCAGGCTGGCGGCGTCGAGGCCCAGGTGGAGGCCGACCGCGAACGCTGCTGCCGCGTTGTGCAGGTTGTGGCGTCCCGGCACGGACAGGCTGAGCTCGCCCGTACCGCCTGGCCAGGTCAGTGTGGCGGCGGCGGGTCCGTCGTCGGTATCCAGGTCGCTGAGACGTACGTCGGCGTCCTCACTCTCCCCCACCCACACCAGGGCGGCGGCACCGCCCTCGATGGCTGCACCGAGCCGACGGCAGCCGGGGTCGTCGGCGTCGAGCACCACGGTCGTGACCGTACGCGAGCTGCAGAACTGTACGTAGCCGGCTGCGTACGCCTCGGGCGTGCCCCAGGTGTCGAGGTGGTCGGACTCGACGTTGGTGACCACGGCCACTTTCGTCGGGTACTGCCGGAAGCTGCCGTCGGACTCGTCAGCCTCGACGACGAAGGTCGATCCCGCCCCGAGGTGAGCGCTGGCGCCCGACGACTGCAGCGGTGCGCCGATCACGTACGACGGGTCGGCCCCGGCCTCGCCGAGCATCACCGCGGTCATCGCGGAGGTGGTCGTCTTGCCGTGCGTCCCGGCGATCGAGATGCCTGTGCGGCCCATCATCAGGGCGGCCAGCGCGGCGCTCCGGTGCCAGACGAGCAGACCCTTCTCGCGGGCCGCTGCCAGCTCGGGGTTCGACTCGTTGACGGCGCTGGACACGACGACCGTACGGGCGTTGCCGATCTGCTCGGCCCGATGGCCCACATAGGTACGGATCCCGAACCCGGCCAGTCGCCCAAGCGTGGCGGAGTCGGCCTGGTCGGAGCCGGTCACCTCGATGCCGCGCTGGGCGTACAGCTGGGCGATGCCGCTCATCCCCGCACCGCCGATGGCGATGAAGTGGACGGGCCCCACCACGTCGGCGGGCAGGACGGGGATCGGTTCCAGCAGAGTCATCGCCGTGCCGCCTCGAGCACGATCGCCGCGAGCCGTTCGGCGGCGTCCGAGGGCACCAGGCCATGACCTGCGGCTTCCATCCGCGCGAGGGCGGCCGGGTCTGTGATGAGCTTCAGCACCTCGTCGCGTAGCCGGTCCCCGGTCAGCTCCCGATCGGGCACGAGGACGCAGCCACCGGCCGCGACCAGTGGCTCCGCGTTCCTGGCCTGCTCGCCGTTGCCGTGCGGCAGGGGCACGAAGATGCCCGGGATGCCGACGACGGCCGTCTCCACCACGGTGCCCGCGCCGGACCGGCCGACCATGAGGTCGGAGGCGGCGTACGCGAGCTCCATGCGGTCCACGTACGCGACCGGCTCGTACACGGAGCCCGCGCCGACGTCCGTACGTGCCATGGTCGTGGAGGTCATGTTCTTGGGGCCCAGCACGTGCAGGATCGAGACTCCGGCGGCCAGGATTTCGGTCTTCGCGGCCTCGACCGCGCGGTTGATGCTCGCCGCTCCCTGGGACCCGCCGCTGACGAGCAGCACGGGACCGGCGCTCGGAAGCCCGAAGTGACGCCGGGCCTCGGCACGGAGCGCGCTGCGGTCGAGCCGGGCGATCGCGGCCCGGACCGGCAACCCCACGTACTCCTGCTTGGGCAAGGTGGTGTTGGGGAACGAGACGCAGACGCGGTGCGCGAACGTCGCGGCGAGGCGGTTGGCGACGCCGGGAAGGGCGTTCTGCTCGTGGACGACGACGGGGATGCCCATCGACCGGGCGGCCAGGTACACGGGCAGTGACGCGTAGCCACCGAACCCGACGATGGCTTGCGCCTTGCGCTTCCTGAGGATCCTGCGCGCGGCCAGCACTGCTCCGGCGAGGCGGCTAGGCATCGTCACCAGGTCGAGCCCGAGCCGACGAGGCAGCGGCACCGAGGCGATGTACTGGAGGTCGAGCCCGGCTGCGGGCACAACCGTGGACTCGATCCCCTTGGGGGTGCCGACGCAGGTCAGCGTCACGCCTGGGTCGGCGGCACGCAGCGCTTCTGCGGTCGCCACCATCGGCGAGATGTGTCCCGCTGTCCCGCCACCCGCGAGGACGATGCTCACCACCTCGGCCTCCTAGTTCCGTCCGTCGACAACCGCTGTCACGCGTGCCTTGGAGGCGCCGCGACGCTTCGCCAGCACCTTGCGTGCCGCGGGCTCCTGCCTGGCGCACCATACGAGCAGCCCCACTGCCCCAAGCGTTGCCAGGAGGCTGGATCCACCGTACGAGACGAACGGCAGCGTGACACCCACGACAGGCAGCAACCGGAGAACCACGGCGATGTTCATCGAGGCCTGGACCAGGAACCAGACGCCGACGCCCGCCGCGACGTGCCGGCAGAACGTCGAGTCGGAGCGGCCCGCGATGCGCAGCGCCGTGGCCACGAGCACGGCGAACAGGCCGATGACGACGATCGTGCCGACGAGGCCCAGCTCCTCGCCGATCACGGCGAACACGTAGTCGCTGTGGGCCTCGACGAGCATGCCCCACTTCTGCCTGGACTGCCCGAGCCCGACGCCCCACCAGCCGCCGGACGCCAACGCGTACATGGCCCGGACCGGCTGCGCGTTGATGCCCTCGAGGTCGGCCGACGGGTTGAGGAAGCCGATGATGCGGTTCATGCGGTTCGGGGAGATGGCGACCATGCCGACGATCAGAGCAGCGGTGGCGCCGGCCCCGCCCGCGAGCAGCCGCAGCGGCGTGCCGGCCAGGAACAGCACCAGGCCGATCATCGATGCCAGCACCATCGCGGTGCCGACGTCCTTCTGCAGCAGCACCAGGCCGACCACGAGGCCTGACACGAGCAGGTACGGGCCGAGCTCCTTGGGACGGTCGAGCAGCTTCTCCTTGCGGGTGAGCTGGTCGGCGCCCCAGATGACCAGTGCGAGCTTGGCGAACTCCGACGGCTGGAGTCGGGTCCAGGAGAAGCCGAACTGCACCCAGTTCCGGTTGCCGTTGACCGTGATGCCGAGAGGGGTGAACGTCAGCACGAGCAGCACGAGCGTGACCAGCAGAGCCGGCCAGGCTGTCCGACGCAGGGTCTTGGGAGAGAGCCGTGCCAGGAACCAGGCACCGACGAGACCTCCGACGAGGAACAGCACCTGGCGCTTGACGAAGTAGTACGGGTCGGCGAAGTTCACCTCGGCGTAGACGCTTGAGGCCGACAGCACCATGAGCACGCCCAGACCGATCAGCAGGCCCGCTGTCGAGAGCACGAGGTACAGGCTGGCCAGCGGCGTGTCGAGGGCGTGACGGATCAGACCCTTGCTGCGAGGTGGACCCTCTGTACGGACTGCCCTAGGGGAAGCGAGGACTGTCATCGGGGGCCTCAGCTGGTCCCGGGTGGGAGGGCGCGGGGTGAGAGGGCACTGACGGAGGCCGCGAACGCGTCGCCCCTGGCGTCGTAGCCCGAATACATGTCCTTGGAGGCGCACCCCGGGGCGAGGAGCACGGTGTCGCCCGGGTGCGCGAGCGAACGCGCGGCGATCACGACCTCGTTCATCGCCCCAGTGTCCTGTCTGTCCACGACGATCACGGGGACCTCGGGCGCGTGTCGGGCGAGCGCGTCCGCGATCTGACGGCGGTCGACGCCGAGCAGGACGACCCCGCGCAGCCTGTCCTTGTGCCGCTCCGCGAGGTCGTCGAAGGACGTGTTCTTGGCCTGCCCCCCGGCGATCCAGACGACGTTCTCGAAAGCCCTCAGAGAGCTCTCGGCCGCGTGCGGGTTGGTTGCCTTGGAGTCGTCGACCCACGTGATGTGGTCGCGCACCGCGACGGTCTGGATGCGGTGGCCGCCGATCGTCAGGGAACGCAGCCCTGCGGAGACGGCCGCGGGTGAGACCCCGAAGGAACGGGCCAGCGCTGCCGCTGCAAGGGCGTTCGCGATGTTGTGAGGAGCAGCCGGTACGACGTCGGACACCTTCGCGATCTCGATCGCCGAGTCCCGCCGCTGCGGGATGAACGCGCGGTCGACGAGCAGGTCGTCGACGACGCCGAGCATGGAGATCGCCGGGATCCCGGTGGTGAAGCCGATGGCGCGCGCGCCCTCGGTGACCTCGGCGTCGGAGACCATGCGCTCGGTCGCCGGCGCCTCCGCGTTGTACACGGCCGCGTGCGTCACGCGCTCATAGATCCGCGCCTTGTCCGCCCGGTACGCATCCATCGGCACCGGATGCCCCGACCAGTCGGCGCTGTCTTCGTACCACTCCAGGTGGTCCTGCTCGACGTTGAGGACGGCCGCGGAGTGCAGGGCCAGCGAGCTCGTCCAGTGGAGCTGGAAGCTCGACAGCTCGACCGCGTACACGTCGTACGGCACGTCGTCGGCCATCGCCTCGAGGACGGGGCGGCCGATGTTGCCCACGGCCGCGGCCTTGTGGCCGGCGGCGAGCAGGATCGACTCGAGCATCTGCGTGGTCGTGGTCTTGCCGTTGGTGCCTGTGACGGCCAGCCACGGTACGACGTGGTCGGGCTGCTGCAGCCGCCACGCGAGCTCGATGTCGCCCCACACGGGGATGCCGCGCCGCCGGGCGTCGGCGAGCAACGGCGACGACGGGCGCGCTCCCGGCGAGGTGATGACGAGGTGGACGCCGTCCGGGAGGGTCGCCGGCGCCGCGGGACCCATCAGCACGGTGGCGCCAAGGACCTCGAGCATGGTGCCGGCCTCGACGGTCGAGTTGGACGTGGCGCCTTCGACGGCCACGACGGACGCACCGCGGGAGAGCATGGCGTCCGCGGCGGCGATGCCCGAGCGACCGAGGCCGAGCACGAGGACGGTCGCCTCGTGCCAGGGCGACAGGCCGTCGGCGTGGTCGAGCCAGGCCGTCACTGAGAGGCCACCCACTCGGTGTAGAACAGGCCCATGCCCGCAGCCACCGCGAGGCCGCAGAGGATCCACATCCTCACGACGACGGTGATCTCGCCCCAACCCATCGCCTCGAAGGTGTGGTGCATGGGGGCCATCCGCCACAGCCGCTTGCCCTTGGTGAGCTTGAACCAGCCGACCTGCGTGACGACCGAGACGCTCTCGAGCACGAACACGGCGCCGATCACGGCGCTCAGCAGCTCGGTACGGCTCATGATGGCCAGCGCGGCGAAACCGGCACCGATGGCCAACGAGCCGGTGTCGCCCATGAAGATCTTCGCGGGGTTCGCGTTCCACCACAGGAAGCCGAACAACGCGCCCGCGACGGCGATCGCGAAGATCGCCAGGTCCGACGGGTTGCGCACGTCGTAGCAGCGCGGTCCGATCGTCGACGCCCGGCCGCACCACTGACCCGACTGCCAGACGTTGAGGATCACGTACGCGGCGAACACCATCGTCGCCACCCCAGAGAGCAGGCCGTCCAGGCCGTCGGTGAGGTTCGCGCCGTTCGAGAACGACATGATGATGAAGATCATCCAGACCACGGCGACCCCCGCGGGGAGCACGAGGATGGGGATGTCGCGGAGGAACGAGATGGCGCTGGAAGCAGGAGTCACGCCCCGGCCGTCCTTGAACATCAGGCTGAGGATCGCGAACACCGCGCCGATCACCGCCTGCAGGATCAGCTTGGCCTTCGCGTCGAGGCCCAGCGACCGCGCCTTCGAGATCTTGATCCAGTCGTCGAGGAAGCCGACGAAGCCGATCCCGACGAACAGGAACAGGGCGAGCAGACCTGACGCCGACGGCGGCCGCCAGAAGGCCAGATGCGACCCGAGGTAGCCGAGGAGCACGGCGACGATGATGATGATGCCGCCCATCGTCGGGGTGCCGCGCTTCGTGTGGTGCTCGGTCGGACCGTCGTCGCGGATGAACTGTCCATAGCCCCGGCGCGAGAGGAACACGATCAGGAACCGCGTCCCTAACAGCGTGACCGTCATCGCGATCGCGCCGGCGGTGAGGATGCTCAGCATGGGGCCCCCAATAGGTCTCCGACGACAGTCTCGAGACCGACACGTCGTGATGCCTTGACCAGCACGACGTCGCCGGGCTTCAGGTCGGCGAGCTGTGCGGCCGCCTCGCCCTTCGCGTCGACCCTGCGAGCGTCGGCACCGCCCGCGACAGCACCTGACACGAGCTCATCGGCGTGCTCCCCGATCGCAATGACCAGGTGCACACCGGCCTGAGCGGCGTAGCGACCGATGGCTGAGTGCTCGTCCGCGGCATTCGGGCCCAGCTCGAGCATGTCGCCGAGCACGGCGAACAGGCGCGCGTTCGGGCGTTTCGACGCCATCCGGGAGACCGTGTCCAGGGCCGCGCGCACCGATTCGGGGCTCGCGTTGTACGCGTCGTTGACGATCGTCACGCCGTCGGCGCGCTCGCGCACCTCCATCCGCCACGCAGAGCGGCTGGTCGCGCCGCTGAGTGCGTCGGCGACCACGTCGAGGGGCACGCCGAGCGCGACGGCAGCGCCCGCGGCGCTCACGGCGTTGGCGACCATGTGCCGGCCGGTGACCTGCAGCTGTACCGGCTGGGGCTGCTGTCCCGTCGCGCACAGCGCGAAGCGGTACCTCTCCTGCCCGTCGGCCTGTACGTCCTCGGCCCAGACGGCATGGTCGGCCTCGGGCTTCGCCGTCGCCGAGACCAGCAGCACCTGTCCAGACGTCCGTGACGCCATCGCCAGGACGCGCGGGTCGTCGGCGTTGAGCACCGCCCACCCGTCCGCTGGTACTGCTTCGACGAGCTCACCCTTGGCCTGGGCGATGCCCTCGACGCTGCCGAACTCACCGAGGTGGGCGGAGCCGACGTTGCAGACGACCCCGACGTCGGGCGGCACGATGCCGGTGAGGCTCCGGATGTGGCCCGGTCCGCGCGCGCCCATCTCGGCGATGAGGTAACGCGTGTCGGGCGTGACCTGGAGCGCGGTCAGCGGCGTACCGATCTCGTTGTTGAAGGATCCTCGGGGGGCGACCGTCTGGCCGGCCGCCTCGAGCACCTGGGCGAGCAGGTCCTTGGTGCTGGTCTTGCCGGCCGAGCCCGTGATGGCCACGGTTCGCAGACCCCTCGCACGTGCCGCGTCGACCTGAGCGCGAGCCAGAGCAGCCAGCGCCCGGAGCGGGTCCTCGACCTGGATCTCGGTGAGGTTGGCGCCGGTGGGACGGGCGACGAGCGCTGCGGTCGCACCGGCCGCCGCCGCGTTGGCGACGAAGTCGTGGCCGTCAACGCGGTCCCCATCCAGCGCCACGAACAGTGCGGCCGGGGTCGCGAGGCGGGAGTCGATGATGACGTCCGGTCCCACGGGAACATCGCGGTCACCGGCGATGATCGTGCCCGAAACGGTGCGAGCGATGGCGGCGGCGCTCGTCAGGTCCACGTCCGCACCTCCCCTCGCAGGCGGTCCCACTCCTCGCGGACCACGTCAGCGTCGTTGAACCTGGTCACGCTACCCCGCATCTCCTGGCCGTGTTCGTGGCCCTTGCCGAGGACGGCGACCACGTCGCCGGGGCGAGCCTTCGACAGGGCGAGCCGGATGGCTCTGCGACGGTCGCCCCCGTCGACGACCTCGCAGCCTGCGCTGCGGGTCCCTGCCGGTGCACTGTCCCGGGCGTGTCGGGCGCCATCGAGGATCGCGGCACGGATCACGACGGGGTCCTCCGTGCGTGGGTTGTCGTCGGTGACGACCAGCAGGTCGCTGCCCTCGACGGCGCCGGCCCCCATCGGGCCACGCTTGCCGTGGTCGCGGTCGCCGCCGCACCCGAGCACGCAGATCGTACGGCGGTCGTTGATGGCCGCCAGGGCCGCCTCGACGGCCTGCGGCGTGTGCGCGAAGTCGACGTACACGGTCGGTGCGTCGGCGCCGAGATCGACCCGCTCCAGCCGACCGGGGATGGTCACGTCCGCGAAGCCGCCGAGCGCCGTGTCGAGGGGTATGCCTCCGGCCCGGAGCATCGCCACGGCCGTCACGAGGTTCCGTACGTTGTGGGCTCCCGGCATGCCCAGGAGCACATCACGTGGCGTGCCCTGGACGTCGATCGTGACCAGCTGCCTGCCACCCGATGCATGCCTCACGTGGGTCGCGGACACGTCGGCGTCGGGGCCCGTGGTGAGCAGCGGAGTCCCGGCCGCCCGGACGCGCTCCGCGAGACGGTCGCCCCACTCGTCGCCGATGGCAACCACCGCGTGGCGGGTCTGACCCGGCAGGAAGAGCCGCGCCTTGGCCTCGAAGTAGTCCTCCTGCGTCGGATGGAAGTCGCCGTGGTCCAAGCCGAGGTTGGTGAACGCCGCCACGTCGAACGGCACGGCGTCGACCCGGTGCATCGCCAACGCGTGGCTCGACACCTCTATGACGACCGTGTCGACGCCGCGCTCGACCATGAGGGCGAGCAGGGCCTGCAGGTCCGGCGACTCCGGCGTCGTCACGGTCGTACGGCTCATCGGGATCGTCTCCCCCGCGATCTGGGCGCCCATCGTGCCGATGGTGGCGACGGTACGGCCGGCGGCGGCCAGCGCGGCGGTGACCAGGTACAGGGTGGTGGTCTTGCCGTTCGTCCCGGTGATGCCGAACGCCTGGACCTTGTCGGCGGGCCGTCCGTACACCTCGGCGGCCCACTCGCCGACGTCCAGCCGGGGTTCGGCCACGATGACGACCGGCACCTCCAGATCGCCCGCCATCGCGGCACCGGCTTCGTCGGTCACAACCGCTACTGCGCCCCGGGCGACGGCCTCGGCCGCGTACCGCGCGCCGTGTGTCGACGCGCCCGCCAGACCGACGTAGAGGTCGCCGGCGACGATGGCGCGGGACGAGATCGAGACGCCGCTGACGCGCAGAGAAGGGGCCCCCGCTAGGAGCTCGGCCAGGTCGGCACCCGCTGGGTGCGCGGGACGCACAGGCGGTAGCACCATCTCGGCAGGGATCATGGTCGTCACGCTACCGGTCTCCGGCGACCAGCTGGTGGAGGCTCGGTCACCAGTCGATCGGCTTGATCGGGGCGGCTGTCGTGCTGGTCGCGACACCGTAGCGCTGGAGGGCGATCCTGATGATGTCCTTGTAGGCGGGGGCGGCGACCTGCGAGCCCTGGTACTGGCCCTGCGGCCGGTCGACGACGATGTAGACGAGGATCTGCGGGTCCTCGACCGGGGCCACGCCGACGAAGGACGCGACGTAGCCGCTGTAGCACTTGCACGTGGGGTCGATGCGCTCCGCGGTGCCGGACTTGGCCGCCGTGCGGTAGCCCTCGATCGGGAACCGGGACACGCCGACCTTGCTGGCCACGACGGACTCCATCATGTCCAGAACCATCGAGGACGACGCTGCCGAGATCACGCGCCGCGACGTCGACTGTGGCACGACGACGGCCTTGCCGTCCGTGGTCTGCGCGGACTTGATGATCGACGGGCTGTTGTAGACGCCGCCGTTGACGATGCCGGCCACCGCAGCCGCTTCCTGGACCGCGGTCACCGAGAGGCCCTGTCCGAACGCGATCTGGTCGCGGGTATTGTCCGCCAGCGACGTCGAAGGCAGTGACCCGGACGCCTCGCCCGGCAGGCCGAGCCCGGTGGTGGAGCCGAGACCGAACGACTGCAGGTACGTGACCAGCGTGGACTTGTCGAGCTGACGGGTCAGCAGGACGGTGCCGATGTTCGAGGAGTTCGCCACCACGCCGCGCGCGGTGAGGTTGATCGTCTGGTGCGCGAACGCGTCCTTGATCGGCTTGCCGCCGGAGATGATCTCCTTGGGCACGACGACCTTGGTGTCGGGCGTGATGGCGCCGGAGTCCGTGAGGGCCGCCATCGTGAGCACCTTCTGCACCGAGCCCGGCTCGTACGCGTCGGTGATCGCACGGTTGCCCAGGTTGGCCGCCTCGGCGGTGCCCGGCGTGTTCGAGTCGAAGGTCGGGTAGTTCGCCAGCGACATCAGCTCGCCGGTCTTGACGTTCATGACGATGGCGATGCCGGAGGTGGCCTGCGCCTGGTCGACGGTCTCCTGGAGCCGGCGCTCGACCATGTACTGCAGGCCCGAGTCGAGCGTCAGCGTGTACGTGACGCCGTCCTGCGCGGGCACCAGCACATTCTGGCCGGTGGGGATCCTGCCGTTCGGCGACGTCTCGTACGCCTCGGACCCCTCGGCGCCCGAGAGCTGCATGTTGTACGTGAACTCCATGCCGCCGGCACCCACCTGGCCGACGCCGTTGTCGTTGTCGCGCACGAAGCCGAGCACGTTCGCCGCGAGGGTCCCGTTCGGGTACGTACGCACGGCTGCCGTCTCGCGGAACAGGCCGACATAGCCCATCGTCGACAGCTCGTCGGCGATCTCCAGGTACGTGTACGCCTGGACCTGCTTGGCGATCACCACGTACTTCGTGTTCGGCGTGGTCAGCAGCGTCAGGTAGCCGTCGTGGTTGCCGCCCAGGTACTTGACCAGCACGTCGGCGATAGCGCCCGGGGCTCCGGCCGCCTTCACCTTGTCCTTGGCGGTCATCGCGTAGGCGAGCTTGCCGTTCGTGGCGATCTGCGTGGGGTCGGCGACCACCTTGACGGCGGGCTGGCTCGACGCCAGCACCTCCCCGTAGCGGTCGGTGATCGTGCCGCGGTTAGGGACGATCGTCCGGGAGACGCTCATCTGGGCGGCGGCCTTGGCGGCGTACGCGGCGCTGTCGAGGCCTTGGACGACGATCGCGCGCGAGGCAAGCAGCGTCGCGACGAGGGCCAGCACGATCATGGCTAACCGCAACCGCTTCTTCGGCGACCCGACAGGCAGACGCATCTCGTGCTTGCGGCGCGACGCCGGACGGGCGGACGGGCGCGCGGACGAGCGGGCGGCGGTGGCGCGCGGGGATGCGGCCGGCCGCGGGATCGTGGCCGACGCGGGCCGCTGGTGGCCGGTCACTGGTTGGTCCCCTGCGGGATCGAGTCACCGGGCTCTGCCGCTGCCGGGGGCGGCGTCGCGGCGGCCTGCTTCTCCGCGGCGACCTGCTCCGCGGACTTGTACGCGATGTACGGCACCTCGTTGCCCCGGACGGGCTTCTGGGCTCCGACGACGCTGCCGGTTTGGAGATCGATGAAGACCGAGTACGGGTTCGGCACCATCGTGAGCGTCGTCGCCTGCCTCGCGATCTCGGCGGGCGTCGACTTCTGCTGCACCTGCGCCTCGAGCTGAGCCTGCTTGTACGCGAGCTCGGTGGCCTGGGTCTGCAGCTGGCGTACCTCGAACGACTGCTCCTGGACGGATGTCTGCAGCATCAGCAGCACCACCAGGCCACCGGCGAGGACGCCCGCCAGGATGAGCAGGAACGGCACCCGCCCCAGCCCGGAGACGCGTGACGGCGCCGACCGCAGCGGCGACTCGGTCTCAGGTGACTTCTGCCGGGGTTCGGCGAGAGCGCTCACGCTGCCTCCATGATGCGTTCGGCGGAACGCAGCCGCGCTGAGGCCGCGCGTGGGTTCTCAGCGGTCTCCGTGTCGGACGGTCGTTCGGCGCCGCGGGTCAGCAGGCGCAGCTCGGGGCCGTAGCCCGGAGGCACGATAGGCAGTTTGCGGGGGGCGCGGTCCACCGACGCGGTCCGGAGCGCGTCCTT
>JAYUEA010000193.1:0-1965 GCA_043739465.1 Propionibacteriaceae bacterium | reverse complement strand
AGCTCGTCGCCGTCATAGGTGCCCAGGATCACCGACGACTCACCCTCCACGGCTCGCCGGAAGTCGTTGTACGGGTCGTTCCAGGGCTTTGTCAGCGCACGCCTGCCAGAGGGCGATGGACGCCTCAGCCGCGTCCTGGCCCAGCTCGATGATCTCCACGAGCATCACCCTAGGCCGACGCCGCCCGACCCGATCCCTGAGCCTGTCGAAGGGTCATCCTCCTGCGCGCGACAGGTCCGGCCGGCTGTTGAGAGCCGGCCGGACCAGGTCGCGCGGATCTAGTTTCGGCCACGCGACACTAGGGGTAGATCTCGCCGGCGAACCACGTACCTGCGTCGATCCAGGTGCCGTTCCCGCCGCCGCCCCAGCCCTGGTTCACGTAGAAGCAGGTGTCGGTGACGGTCTCGTCCCAGCTCCACCAGAGGAAGTCGTGACGCACGATGCGCCGCTGCCACGCGTACCCCCAGGCGACCGGGTAGTGGCTGAGCCAGCCCGTACCGATCACCGCCGGTGTGCGGCGGTAGGCGATGGAGTTGGCCGCGTAGTTCGCGAGCCGGGTCTCGTGGATCCCGAAGGTGTTCCAGTGGGTGTCGAGATGCGTGTACGAGCGTCCGTTGAGGTACTGCCACGAGCCCGGCATGTCCCAAGGGGTTGTCGCGCCGGAGCCGAACGCACAGAACGTACCGACGTCGTTGTGCAGCTCGACGGTCATGTTGTTGACGCCGCCGTCCTGCGTGATCGGAGCGAGAGCGTCAGCGCCGCGGCCACCGTTCTGCCGGTACAGGCCGTTGCGGCCGGCCCAGTAGGCGTTGCCCAGGGCGGCCTGGCGGTCGCCCCACGCGAAGAGGATGGCCCAGGCGATCGGCCCGCAGCCGACGGCGCACCCCGACCAGGTGAACTGGTTGTAGGCGGGCTGGTCACCCGAGCCGCCTGCCCAGAAGTAGTTCCACGTCATGACAATGCTCCTAGTCCGATGAGGCCGGCGGCAGGCACGAACTTCGTCGGCGCCTGGTCGGGAACGATGAAGAACGGCAGCTTCTCGACCTCGCCGTTGCCATAGGTGAGCACCACGGTGAAGCTGGTGTCACGTACGGACAGGTCGGCCTTGGGCGTGAGCAGCAGCCGTGGCGGCAAGGGTTGCGGGTTCAGCTCGACCGACACGAGATCGGCCGCGGGACCCTCGATGGCGAAGTCGCCCTCGCTGAGCAGCAGCACCGTGTGGGTCTGGCCGGAGCGAATCCCTTCGCCGTACTCGTCGGCCAGCCTCTCCGTCTCCCAACGGGGGGCCGCGCGAGCGGCGAGCGAGGCGAGGTGAAGGCGGTACGAGTCTGCGTACCCCTTCGTCACCTCGTTCCACGAGCGCCAGGGGGAGACGGTCGGCCGCTTCTCGCGCGTCGTGGTGAGCCGCACCTTCTCGGTCGCGTCACCGTCTTCCTTGTCGGTCCCACCCTTCGTCGAGGCAGCGCCCTGGGGGAGCTTCTTGGGAAGCACGGCGGGAAGACCGTCGATCTTGGGCGGCATCGTGCCGAGATGACCGACGAGGTTGCCGGCCTTGTCCTGCCCGGCGTAGCACAGCGAGTCCAGCTTCACGACGCGGTCGATGTCGCCGAGGAGGTCGAGCTGACGGCTCGGTGGCGCCTGGCTCAGGCTGAAGTGGGGGACCGGCACGTCGTGGCTGCCCGTCGCGACGACGATGAAGCCCTTGTCGTACTCCTTCGCCTCACCTTCGGGCTGCGGCAGCACGGTCTTGATGCCGTCGATCTCGATCTCCCAGTACGCGATCTCGCGGAGGTCGGGTCGGTAGACGGGCGTGGCCTCGCCGAACTGCGGCTCCATCCGCCGCTGGTCCCCGGGCCACATGTGGTCGGTCGTGAGCGTCGCCAACGCCTTTGCGGCCCGGCGTCGCACCTCGATCGGCACCTTCTCGAACGGAACTCTCATCATGACTCCCTCGTCCGGCGGCCG
>JAYUEA010000192.1:0-1967 GCA_043739465.1 Propionibacteriaceae bacterium | reverse complement strand
CGTCGACCCCGGGCGACTCGCCGACCTCGGCACCGAGCCGCTCTACCTGCGACGCCCCGACGCGAAGGTGTCGACATCCGTCAAGAGCGTGCTCACCGGGAGGCCCGCATGATCGTCACTCGAGCCCGCCTGGCCGACCTCGACCCGATCGTCGCCCTCGAGGCGGACGGCTTCGACCGTGGTGGCTGGTCCCGCGACTCCTGGGCCGACGAGCTCACGGCCACCGATCGCCAGGTGCTCGCCTACCGCGATGCCGACGACCGCCTGATCGCCGTCGCCACGCTCCACCTCGTCGACGACTTCGCCGACCTGCTGCGCGTGATCGTCGCTCCCGAACGGCGGGGTCAGGGCATCGCCCGCAAGCTGCTCACCGCCGCGATCCTCATGGCCCAGGCGTCAGGGGCGGTACGGATCCTGCTGGAGGTCGAGGAGCAGAACCTGGCGGCTCGCGCCGTCTACGGCCGCCTCGGCTTCTCTCCGATCGACCGTCGCCGTGACTACTACGGCCCCGAGCGCCACGCGATCGTGATGGAGCTTCCTATCAGCCGCCTCTCGTACTCGCCCAGCTCCGCCGAGGAGGTGGCCTCGTGAGCGCCCCACTGGTGCTCGGCATCGAGTCGAGCTGCGACGAGACCGGCGTGGGACTCGTGCGCGGCACCGATTTGTTGGCCAACCAGGTCGCCTCGTCGGTGGACCTTCACGTACGTTTCGGCGGCGTCGTTCCTGAGGTCGCCTCGCGAGCCCACCTCGAGGCCATGCTCCCCGCGTTGGAGCGCGCCTGCGCCGACGCCGACGTCGACCTCAGCGAGATCGATGCGATCGCCGTCACCGCAGGGCCCGGCCTGGTGTCGGCGCTCGTCGTCGGCCTGGCGACCGCGAAGGCACTGGCCGTCGCGCTGAACAAGCCGCTGTACGGGGTGAACCACCTCGTCGGCCACGTCGCCGTCGACGTCCTCGACCACGGCCCGCTGCCGAGCCCCGCGATCGCCCTTCTGGTGTCCGGTGGCCACACGTCCCTGCTCCGGGTCGACGACATCGCCACCGGCGTCCACGAGCTCGGCTCGACCATCGACGATGCTGCGGGGGAGGCGTACGACAAGGTCGCGCGCCTGCTCGGCCTGACCTACCCCGGTGGCCCGGTCATCGACAAGGCCGCCGTGAACGGCAACCCGCGAGCGATCGCGTTCCCGCGCGGCCTCACGGCCACGAAGGACTTGGCCAAGCACCGCTTCGACTTCTCGTTCTCCGGGCTCAAGACCGCCGTCGCACGCTGGGTCGAGACCCGGCGCCGCGATGGAGAGGCCTTTTCGATCGACGACGTCGCGGCGTCGTTCCAGGAGGCCGTGTGCGACGTGCTGACGGCGAAGGCGATCGCCGCGTGCGAGGCCGAGGGGATCGGCGACCTGCTGATCGGCGGCGGCGTGGCGGCGAACTCGCGCCTGCGGACCCTGCTCGAGGAGCGCACGGCCGCGGCCGGCATCAGGCTGCGGCGTCCAAGGCCGGGGCTCTGCACCGACAACGGCGCGATGATCGCGGTCGTGGGCGGCGCGGCGATGGCCGCCGGCGTGCGCCCGTCATCGCTCGACATCGGCGTCAACTCAGGGCTGCCGGTCTCGACGGTCGTCGTCTGATACCCGACCCGTGATGCCCTACACGCCGATCCTCGGCGTCCTCGTCTACATCACCTCGGGCGACCAGGTGCTGATGATCCACCGCCAGGGGCGTCCCGACGACCTCCACCTCGGCAAGTACAACGGCCTAGGCGGCAAGGTCGAGCCCGGCGAGGACGTCGTCAGCGCCGCCATGCGGGAGGTACGCGAGGAGGCTGGTGTCGACCTCGTACAGCCACGTCTGCGGGGCACGATCTCCTGGCCGGGCTTCGGGTCCGACGGCGAGGACTGGTTCGGGTTCGTGTTCACGGCCGACACCTGGGCCGGAGAGGTCGCTACCGAGAACCACGAGGGGGT
>JAYUEA010000191.1:0-1986 GCA_043739465.1 Propionibacteriaceae bacterium | reverse complement strand
CTGAGCAGGTCGGCCTGGACAGCGTGATGATCTCCGACCACTTCCAGCCCTGGCGCCACACCGGTGGCCATGCCCCGTTCTCGTTGTCCTGGCTGGCCGCGGTCGGCGAGCGCACCGAGCGGGTCCTGCTGGGCACGTCGGTGATGACGCCGACCTTCCGCTACAACCCGGCCGTGGTGGCGCAGGCGTTCGGCACCTTGGCCTGCTTGTACCCCGACCGCATCATGCTCGGTATCGGCACGGGCGAGGCGTTGAACGAGGTGGCGGTCTCGCGGTTGGAGTGGCCGGAGTTCAAGGAGCGGTTTGCCCGGATGCGTGAGGCGGTTGCCCTGATGCGCGAGCTGTGGGCCGGCGAGCGCGTCACCTTCGACGGGGACTTCTACCAGACCCACGACGCCACCGTGTATGACCGCCCTGAGCGGCCGGTGCCCATCTACGTCGCCGCCGGTGGCCCGGTGGTCGCCAGGTATGCCGGGCGCTCCGGCGACGGGTTCATCTGCACCTCGGGCAAGGGGCCGGAGCTGTACCAGGACAAGCTCATCCCTGCCGTCGACGAAGGGCTGGCCCAGGCCGGACGAGCCGGCGGGTCGATCGACCGGATGATCGAGATCAAGCTCTCCTACGACACGGACCCCCGGCTGGCGCTGGAGAACACCCGATTCTGGGCCCCGCTGTCGCTGACGGCCGAGCAGAAGCACGGCCTGAGCGACCCGACAGAACTGGAGGTTGCCAGCGATTCGCTCTCCATCGAGCAGGTGGCCAGCCGCTGGATCGTGGCGTCCGATCCCGAGACCGCGCTCGGCGCGATCAAGCCGTACGTCGACCTCGGCTTCAACCACCTGGTCTTTCACGGGCCGGGTCACCACCAGTCCCGGTTCCTCACGTCCTTTGCCGCCGATGTGATGCCCGGCCTGCGCACGCTGATGGACCAGCGCTTCGACCAGCGCTTCGACACCTGAGATGGGACCGCTGTCAGGGATCAGCGTCGTCGAGATGGCGGGCATCGGCCCCGGACCCTTCGCGGGCATGATGCTGGCCGACCTGGGCGCAAGCGTGATCCGGGTGGACCGACTTTCCGCCGGCTGGGGCGGCGCGCCGAGCGGGATGCCCGCGGTCGGTGCCGACGTGGTCTCCCGCGGTCGGCGATCGATCGCCGTCAACCTGAAGTCGGCCGATGGGGTCGAGCTGGTCCTCAGGCTCATCGACACCGCGGACGTGCTGATCGAGGGCTACCGCCCGGGGGTCATGGAGCGGCTGGGCCTGGGCCCCGACGTCTGCCTCGAGCGCAACCAGCGCCTGGTCTTCGGCCGGATGACCGGGTGGGGCCAGGACGGTCCGCTGGCCCAGGCCGCCGGCCACGACATCAACTACATCTCGCTCTCTGGTGCGCTCGCGGCCATCGGCCGTCACGGCGAGGCCCCGGTGCCACCGCTGAACCTCGTCGGCGACTACGGCGGCGGTGGGCTGCTGCTCGCGTATGGCGTGGTCGCTGCCCTGTTGTCGGCCGCTCGCACCGGCGCCGGTCAGGTGGTGGACGCCGCGATGGTGGACGGGTCAGCCGTGCTGATGGCCCAGTTCTTCGGGATGAAGGCGGCTGGTCTCTGGACCGACGAGCGGGGGACCAACCTGCTCGATACCGGAGCGCCGTTCTATGACGTCTATCCCACCGCCGACGGCGGGTACCTGTCGGTGGGTCCGCTCGAGCCCGCCTTCTTCGCAATCCTGTTGGAGCGACTCGGGATCGACGACATCGATGCGTCGACCCAGTACGACCCGCGGTCGTGGCCGGCGCTGCGGCTCAGGCTAGCTCGGGAGTTCTCGTCGCGCACGCGTGCGGCCTCGGTGGAGCTGTTCGCCGGAGTCGACGGATGCGTCATGCCGGTGTTGTCGATGTCGGAGGCGCCGCAGCACCCGCACAACCTCGCCCGCGGCACCTTCGTCACGCGCGACGACGTCGTCCAGCCGGCGCCGGCGCCGCGGTTCTCG
>JAYUEA010000190.1:0-1987 GCA_043739465.1 Propionibacteriaceae bacterium | reverse complement strand
GGCGCCCGGCTCGCTGCCAGGCATACTGACGGCGAGCGAAACCGGGCTTGCGGGCTGGCGATCCGGCCGGCAGCTCGGCACGGCTCGGGCTGCTAGCTCAACTGGCAGAGCAGCGGACTTTTAATCCGCGGGTTCAGGGTTCGATCCCCTGGCGGCCCACCACGTCTGACCTGGGGTTTCGTCGCAAGTCGCCTTCTTCGCGATCTGCTGATGGTGCCATGTTGGTGCCATTCTCTTCAGGTACCTCATGGGCCTTGCCCCACAGGGCGGTTTCCATACTGGCGGCGGCCGCGAGGGCGAGCTCAGGCACCACGTGCGAGTACGTCCCGAGGGTCAGGCTGATCTGGGAGTGCCCGAGCACCTGCATGGCAACGCGAGCTGGAACTCCCTGCTGCAGCAGGAGCGTCGCTGCGGTGTGACGAGCGTCATGCAGCCGGGCGTCCCGGACCTCAGCACGAGCGAGCAATGCCTTCCATGCCCTCCAGTCCGCTCGCGGGTCGATCGGCTTGCCATCCACTTGGGCGAACACCAGGTCGTGTTCCTGCCAGGCCTGGGCCGCGTACTCCCGCTCCAGCTGCTGCTCCTGCCAGTGGGTCTGCAGGCCGCGCCGGAGCGACGCCGGGAGCGCGATCGTTCTACGGCCAGCCTGGCTTTTGGGCTCGACCATCACCAGCCCCTGGCCCTTGAGTCGCTGCAGGGCGCGCCGGACGGTCAGTGATCCGTCGTAGAAGTCGATGTCGTTCCACGTCAGTCCCAGCGCTTCACCTTGGCGCAGGCCGAGCGCGAGGGCGATCGACCAGCGGGCCGCGTTGCGGTCGAGCTTGGCCGCGTCGAGCAGCCGGCGGGCCTCCTCAGCGCGAAGCGGTTGGACCTCCCTGCGGCGCAGGCTCGGCGCGTCAACGAGCGTGCAGACGTTCCGGGCGACCCGCGACCTCTGAACGGCGACCTTCAGAGCCCTGGACAGGATCCGATGGGCCTGCAGGATCGTTGCCGACGACAGCCCCGCAGCCCGCAGCTCGGCGTAGAAGCGCTCGACGTGCTCTGGTTGGAGCCGGTCGAGCCGATGATGACCGAGCGACGGGATGATCCGCGTCCGCACGTAGGAGGTGTAGCCCTCATAGGTGCGTGGTCGCACTCGTGCGACGGCAATCGTGGTGAGCCAGTGCTCCAGCCACGCCTCGACCGTCGGGGGCTTCCCGGCCTGCGGCACCGTCCCGGCGTCCCGCTGAGCCTCCAGGGCACGAACCCGGCGGACGACGGCCGCTCTGGTAGCCCCGGACACGTGCCGACGGTCGCGTGCACCACCCGCGCCACTGCCCATCGACACGTACCCGTGCCAGCGCCCGCTGAGGTCCTGCTGAATCGAGCTCTCACCCCACGCTGCTCTGGCCATCGCTCCTCATCACCTCGCTGTCGAACCACCCAGCGAAGGCCACGAACGCTTGTCATGGTGGTGTCCTCGTGGAATCTGTGGAGAACTGCCACCAGCTCGCCGATGACGACCCGACGCGGTCAACGTCGGTCCTCGCGCTCGCTCTCGAGCCAGGCCAACAGCCGGGCTCGAGGGATGAGAATGCGGCGTCCGAGGCGGACGGCAGGGAGCACTCCGCAGGACACCTGCTGTTGTACGAGCCAACGGCTGACGCCGAGCAGCGTCGCCGCCTCGGCGACGGTGAGGGTCGGACGCTGCTCGGCGACCGGAGGTCCAGGGCGGGCTGGGCTGTCCTTGACGGCCGGCGCCGAAGGTTCGCTATGCCGCGGCAGCCGCTCGAGTCGCACCAAGCGAGCCCCTGTGCCGGCGTCGCTCTCGGAGGTGGGGTGGGTGGTCATGGTGTTTGGTGCTCCTGACGGTAGTTGGCTCGTGGCCACCATGCGCTGGCGGTGACGCGGATCGACCTCGACCGGCCGCTCGCGGCCGCGCACGACTGCCCTTCACCTACTGGTAGGTGCGATCGGGGCCCGAAAGTGGGCAGCGATCCGGGAAATC
>JAYUEA010000189.1:0-6039 GCA_043739465.1 Propionibacteriaceae bacterium | reverse complement strand
GGCGGCTCTCGAGCCCGACGGCCTCAGCGAGCTGCAGCAGAGCCTCGATGACCTCGTCCGTGACGAGGTTCTTCGAGAGGTCGACGTGGAGGTCGCCGACTCGGTGGCTCAGGGTCTTGACCCGCTCGGGGTCCGCCAGCCAGGTGCGCAGGTCGGGGGCGAAGCCCTCAGCGAGACGCTCGAGTGCGGTCCAGGCGTCGGTCTTGGTGGGGTCCACGATGGTCATGGGACGAGCATATTCAGTCCTCGCCCGAGCGCCTCACCCGGCCACGGGAGGCGAGCAGCACGGTGAGGGCACTCGGGTGCCGCTACGTACGACGCCAGTCCTCAGCGGCATCGAGGGCGGTCTCGCGTTCCTCGACGTCGGCCTGCTGCTGGTGCTCGGGGTCGGCTACGCGAAGGCATACGAACGAGCCCGTACGGCCGTTCAGCCGGCTGCTGCGCCCGTACCGCCGATCCCTGCCACTCCGGTCGCGTCCTCGTAGCCCGGTCGCACGGCCCGGACATAGCTCGCGGCTCCCCGCCTTGGTTCGGGGAGCCGCGAGCTGGTCCGGGGTTGGGTCAACTCACGAGGACGTGGATGTGGTCGTAGTGGTTGGCTGTTGTGCTGCCGCGGCCGGACATGGCACGCCAGCCCTCCGACGACCGCTGTGTCGTCCAGATCTTCTGCTGGTAGATGATCTCGGTGATGCCGAACGTGGCGTAGTTGGCCCTCAGCCAGGCTGCCACGTCGACGCCGGCCGAACCCGAGACCATGATGTCAAGAGCATGCCCCGTGGCGTGCTCGCCGCCGCTGCCGCTGAGACCGCCATAGGCGGTGATGCTCGGGTAGGTGTTGCACACGGCGCGGTGCACAAGGATCGTGTTCGCCGCCAGACCGCTCTCGACGCCCGAACCGGACGCGCACGCAGGGTAGGCGCTCGCAGCACCCGCTGCGGAGGAGCCCGAAGCGGTCGTCTTCGTCGTGGTCGTCTTCGTCGCCGTCGCCGCCGGCTTGGCCGTGGCGGACAGAAAGGCCGTCTTCACGAAGCCCGTGGTCGCGCCGCTCGTGACAGGCTGCCAGCCGTCTGCGGCATCGCCCGTAGCGTTGACCTGGTCGCCGACTGCGAGCGTGGTCAGCACCTTTGCGGACGCGTTCGGCTGCTGACGCAGGTAGGCGACGCTCGTGACGTACAGGAGCTTCGGGGCCGGCGCCGCGGTGGTCGCGGCGACCGCTGCGGTCGTGGGCGCCGCGCTCGCGACGACAGCCTCGCGGTCGAGGGCTCCACGGCTCAGGGTGTCGACGTTGCTGTCGAAGGTAGAGGTCACGGGAGCGGGCTGGGCGACCGTCACACCGGGATACGGCGCGGACGAGGTGAGGACGAACCCTGCGCACAGCGCGGTGGACAGCACAGCCAGGCTGATGGCGAAGGGACGTGCACGGCCAGGATGTACGACCTCTGCCTCCTCACCCGCCCGCCGTGCCTGTGTCGGCGCGCTCTCGAGCATTGCGGCATCACCCGCACTGGTGTCACCAGCACCGCGTCGAGCGTGTGTGTGAACGATGGCTCTCCCAAGTCTCGGGCCCCAGTCCTGCCCAGCAGACCCCAGTTCTGCCCAGCAGACTCCGTCTTCCCCAAAAGACTGAGGCTTTCTCAGCATACCCTCAGGATCGCGGGTGGCGTCAAGTGATGACCTCACTACACAAGTCGTTCGGAGTTGGCCTTAGACTTCCTGATCAGGTCCAATGTCCAGACAATGGGTGAACGCTGAGCGACGCCAGGAGGGGAAGCGGTCGATGAGATACCTCAGGAAACTTCGCGGGCTCCTGCTCGCCGGTTCTGCCTTGGGACTCGTCATGCTGAGCTGGCTTCTCCCCGTGCCGTCGCAAGCCACCGGCCCGCAGGCGCCCAACCAGAACACGAACCTGACGGTGAAAGTCGGCGGTGACTCGAGCGCTGTGTCCCTGACGGGGCGGCTGACGTCCGGGGGAAGCCCGATCGTCGGAGCCCAGATCTTTCTCGCGATCGACTCGAGGGTCGTCCAGCAGGCGACCACCGGAGGCGACGGCTCTTACTCCGCATCGACTGGTGCCCCTGCTGCGGGCGACCATGTGGCCTCGGCGACGTACGGCGGCGACAAGACCAATCAGGCTGCCGCCGCCACCGACCGCTTCACCGTCAAGACCGCCGCTCCACCTCCGACCAATACCGCCGCTCCACCTCCGACGACGGCCGCACCCGCGGTCACCACGGTGATCGCGGCGACGCTGTCGCCCAGTCCGATCCGCGCGGGCGGCGTGCTCGGGGTCACCGGCACCCTCACCAGCAACGGCGCGCCCATCGACTCCGCGCGGGTGGACTTCTCCAGCGACTTCGGCGGCGCCACCGCCATGAGCGCGACCGACGCTGCCGGCACCTTCACCACCACGCTGGCTTTGCCCGCGACCGGTCAGCCCGCCAGCCTCACGGTGAGCATCTCCTACGCCGGCGACAGCCGCTTCGCAGCAGCCCTCGGCACGTTCAAGGTGGAGGTCCTGCCCCCGACGACCCCCTCGGCGGTGCCATCGCCGAGCATCGCGCCGGTCTCCAGCCTTCCGCCGATCTCGCAGGTGACCGCCACCCACGAGACGGTCTCCTCCTCGTTCCCGCGCCGGGACTCCGCGGCCCCTGCGTCCACCGTCGGCCTGTTCCTCGGCGCCGTGGCCCTGTACGCGTTCGGTTCACTGTGCGTCGTGTGGTTCCTTGCCTGGCGTCGTCATGAGCTCCTGCCGGGCGAGCGTCGCGGGTTCGGCAGCGACTTCGGCCGTCGTCGCTCTGCCTGACGAGGACTCCTCCGCCTGTACGGCAGGATGTGACCATGACTGATGGCGGTGTGCTCGGGATGCTCGACCAGACCCGGCTGCTGGCGTCGTTCCCGGCAGGCGCCACCCCGCGTGCTCTGGTCGCAGCCACGATCCTCGTCGAGGAGGGTTTCGCGGCGATCACTGTAGACATCAGCGACCTGGAGTGGATCGCGCGGCTCGACACGCCGCTCGGCGGCCGCGCCGCCCTCGGCGTCCATGGCGTCCGTACGGCCGACGACCTCACCCGCGCCCAGGCGGCCGGCGCCACGTACGTGCTGGCTCCCATCGGCACCAAGACCCTCGTCCAGGCCGCCGCGCTGCGGTCGCTGCCTATCTTCGCCGGCGCCATGACACCGACCGAGATCGCGACGGCAGCCACGCTCGGGGCCGCGGCCGTGCTCGTACATCCCGCTGACGTCCTCGGCACCACCTACGCGCCGCACGCCGTCGCTGCTGCGGGCGGTACCCGCGTCATCGTCGGCGGCACTAGCCCGTACGGCGTGACCCACTGGCTCAACGCCGGCGCCTACGCGGTGGTCGCCGACCCGTCGCTGCTGGGCGACCTGCAGACGTCGAGCGACCTCGGCTTCCTGCGCGACCGGGCCCGGAACTACACGAGCGAGGCGACCCGCATCGGCCCGTGGACCCCTCCGGCTTCATGAGCTCCCTAGGCGACCTGCTCGACGCCGGTCTGCACGACACCGACGAGGTGTACGAGGCTTTCACCGGCTGGCTCGCGGACCACGGGCTGACGCCGTACCCCTACCAGGAAGAGTCGATCCTCGAGCTGCTGAGCGGCGCCAATGTCGTGCTGGCGACGCCTACCGGCTCGGGCAAGTCGCTGGTCGCCACCGCCCTGCACCTGGCGACCGTGGCCGCCGGCGGCCACGACTGGGGGCGCGTGCGCAGCGAGCACCAGCCACCGCGGCGAGCGGGGAGGACGTTCTACACGGCACCGATCAAAGCCCTCGTCAGCGAGAAGTTCTTCGCCATGGTCGACGCCTTCGGGGCCGACAAGGTGGGCATGCTGACCGGCGACGCCTCGGTGAACCCCGACGCTCCCATCATCTGCTGCACGGCCGAGATCCTCGCCAACCTCGCGCTGCGCGAAGGCGCCGACGCCGACGTGGCGAGCGTGGTGTCCGACGAGTTCCACTACTACGGGGACGCGGCGCGGGGCTGGGCCTGGCAGGTGCCGCTGCTCGAGCTGACCAACACCCAGTTCCTGCTGATGTCGGCCACGCTCGGCGACACCCACGCGCTGCGCCTGGACCTGACGCGGCGCACGGGTCGTCCGACGGTGCTCGTCGACGATGCCGTACGTCCCGTGCCCCTGTCCTACGAGTGGGCGATGACCCCGATCCACGACACGATCGCGGAGATCGTCGCCGAGCGTCGGGCGCCCGTGTACGTGGTCCACACCACCCAGAAGGACGCCCTGGAACGGGCGCAGGCCCTGCTCAGCGCCGACCTCGCGAACCGGTCGCAGCGCGACGAGATCGCCGAGGTGGTGGCGAAGTTCCGGTTCTCGGCGGGCTTCGGCCGTACGCTCTCGAAGCTGGTCCGACGAGGGATCGGCGTGCACCACGCTGGCATGCTGCCGCGCTACCGGCGGCTTGTCGAGCGGCTCGCACAGGCCGGTCTGCTGAGCGTCGTGTGCGGTACGGACACTCTCGGCGTCGGCATCAACGTACCGATCCGTACGGTGCTGTTCACGACCCTCTCGAAGTACGACGGGCGGCGGGTCCGGATCCTGACCGCACGCGAGTTCCACCAGATCGGCGGCCGCGCCGGGCGTGCGGGCTTCGACACGATCGGGTACGTGGTCGCGCAGGCGCCCGAGCACGTGATCGTCAACGAAAGGGCGCTCGCCAAGGCCGGAGACGACCCCAAGGCCCGCCGCAAGGTGATCCGCAAGTCGCCGCCCGCGGGCGTCTCCTCGTACACGCGGGAGACGTTCGAGCGCCTCATGTCGTCGCCGCCGGAGCCGCTACGCAGCCGGATGCAGGTGACGTACTCGATGGTGCTCGACGTCGTGGCCAGGCCCGGCAACCCCGTGGAGACGCTGCGGCACCTGCTCATGGACAACCACGAGGAACCCGCATCGCAGCGGCGGCTGGTGCGGCGCGCGCTCGCGATCGGGCGGTCGCTACTGCGTGCCGGAATCGTGGTGCCGCTGCCCGAGCCGGACGCCACAGGTCGTACGCATCGTCTGACAGTCGACCTCCAGCGCGACTTCGCCCTCAACCAGCCGCTGAGCGCGTTCGCGCTGGCGGTCGTGGACGTCCTCGACCCCGACGCGCCCACATACGCGCTCGACCTGGTCAGCGTCATCGAGGCGACCCTGGAAGACCCGCTGCAGGTGCTGCTGGCGCAGCAGTTCGAGGCGCGCGGCGAGGCCGTACGGGAGATGAAGGACGACGGCATCGAGTACGAGGAGCGCATGGAGCTGCTCGACACCGTGACCTGGCCGCAGCCGCTGGCCGAGCTTCTCGAGCACACGCTGAAGTCGTACCGGCAGACGCACCCGTGGCTGCCCGACCAGCTCCGGCCGAAGTCGGTGGTCCGCGACCTGTACGAGCGGGGGCTGACCTTCACCGAGTTCGTCGCGCACTACCGGCTCGCGCGCGTCGAAGGCGTGCTGCTGCGGTACCTGTCGGACGCCTACCGGGCGCTGCGGCGGACGGTGCCCGAGGGCAGCCGCGACGAGACGTTCAGCGACCTCGTCGAGTGGCTGGGCGAGCTGGTGCGGCAGACCGACTCGTCGCTGGTCGCCGAGTGGGAGTCGCTGATGGCCGGGCTCGAGCCTGGTGAGGTGCTCGAGGTGTCGGAGCGGCCGATCACGGCGAACGCGCGGGCGTTCCGCGTCCTGGTGCGCAACGCGATGTACAGACGGGTCGAGCTCATCGGCCGCGACGACCTTGCCGGACTCGTCGAGGCCGAGGAGCTCGCGTCGGCCGCAACAGACCCGCCGCAGCAGATCGTCATGGACCGCGCGGCATGGTCGGACGCTCTGGATGCGTACTACGACGAGCACGAGACCGTCGGCATCGGACCTGACTCCCGCGGCCCGGGGCTGCTCGTCGTCAACGAGCTGGCCGGGCGTCGGTGGGAGGTGCGCCAGGTGCTCGACGACCCGCTCGGCAACCACGACTGGTCGGTCCTGGCCGAGGTCGACCTGGGCGCCAGCGACGAGACCGGCGACCTCGTGCTCA
>JAYUEA010000188.1:0-18189 GCA_043739465.1 Propionibacteriaceae bacterium | reverse complement strand
TCGTCCTGGCCGTACGTCCGGGAGATCAGGTCCTGACGAGCGACCCCGATGACATCACCGAACTTCTCGCTGCACGACGGGTGGCCGCCAGCGTGGTCATCGTCTGAGGCATGGGCGCTCGCTTGACCACTGGTGTTGCGTGGCGCGACATTAGGCTGCCCGCATGACGTTCGATCCGCTCCAGCCGCTCGGGACCGACTTCCGCGATGCCGTGGGCCGTGCCGTGTCCGACTTCCTTGAGGGGCAGCGACGCCGGCTGGACGCGATCGGGCCCGAGGTCCGGCCGCTGCTGGACCAGGCGCTGCACTTCACCTCGGCGGGCAAGAGGTTCCGGCCGGCGTTCTGCTACTGGGGGTACGTGGCCGCGGCGGGGGAGCCTGCCGACCAGGCGGCCGTCGTGCGCGCTGCCGGCAGCCTGGACCTGCTGCACGTGTCCGCGCTGGCCCACGACGACGTCATGGACGCCTCGGCGACGCGCCGCGGCGGGCCCTCCTCGCACGTGATGTTCGCCGGCGCGCACTCGGGTGCCGACTGGCGCGGCGGGTCGGAGTCCTTCGGCCGCGCCGGGGCGATCCTGCTCGGCGACCTGCTGCTCATGTGGTCGGCCGAGATGTGGGGCAGCTCGGGGCTGGCTCCCGAGGCGCTGGAACGAGCCAGGCCCTACCTGGATGCGGTACGTACGGAGGTGACGGTCGGTCAGTACCTGGACATGGTCGCCCAGGTCGCCGTCACCGACCCCAGCAGCGCGCTCGACCGCGCGGGACGCGTGCTCGAGTACAAGTCGGCCCGGTACACGGTGATGCGCCCCTCGCAGCTCGGCGCGGCACTCGGCGGCGGCTCTCCGGAGCTCGTGGAGGGGCTCGGCCGGTACGGGTCGCCGCTCGGCCGCGCGTTCCAGCTGCGCGACGATGTGCTCGGCGTGTTCGGGGACGAGGGGGTCACCGGCAAACCGGCAGGCGACGACCTGCGTGAGGGCAAGCGGACGTTGCTCGTCGCCCACGCCATGGCGCTCGCGTCCAGGCCTGCGGCCGACCGTCTCGACTCCCTGCTCGGCGACCCGCGCCTCGACACCGCAGGCATCGCGGAGGCTCGCGAGATCATCGTGACCAGTGGGGCGTTGGTTCGTGTCGAGAAGACGATCGTCGCCGAGCTGTCGAGCTCGATGACGGCGCTGGCGGCCACGGAGATGGACGACCGGGCCCGTACAGCCCTCGACTCCCTCGCCAAGCTGGCCGTCGACCGCGTGGTCTGAACGGCGGCAGGACGCCCGCGCGCGGGGCACTAAGGTTGCGCCTCGTGACACCAGAGAATGAGCCGACGGTCGCCGACCTGCTGCGGCGGGACGACCCCACGTACTCGTTCGAGTTCTTCCCTCCCAGGACGCCTGAGGACGTCGACCGGCTCTGGCAGACGCTCGACACGTTGCAGCCGCTGGCCCCGGACTTCGTGTCCGTGACCTACGGGGCCAACGGCTCCACGCGTGACCGCACGCTGACCATCACCGAGCGCCTGGCCCGCGAGTCCAGCCTGCGCACCGTCGGCCACCTCACAGCTGCGTCCCAGAGCCGCGCTGAGCTCGTTGCCGCCATCGAGGCCTACCGCGACGCCGGGGTCCACCACGTGCTGGCCATCCGGGGGGACATGCCGGGCGGTCCGACCGAGCCGTGGGTACGGCACCCGGAAGGGCTCGCGAACGCCACTGAGCTGGTGAGGCTGGTGCGCGAGACCGGCGACTTCTGCGTCGGCGTCGGCGCGTTCCCCGACCCTCACCCGCAGGCAAACGACCCCGCTCTCGACGCGAGGATTCTCGTCGAGAAGGCCGATGCCGGCGCCGAGTTCGCGATCACGCAGCTGTTTTTCCGCCCCGAGTCGTACGTGTCGCTCGTCGAGCGTGTCCGCGCCCTAGGCTGCGACATCCCGATCGTGCCAGGCATCATGCCGATCACCCAGATCGGCCAGGTGGCGCGGTTCGCGGAGTTCTCCGGCGCCAAGATTCCGGCCGAGGTCGTGGCCCGTCTGACCGCGGTCGCCGACGATCCGAAGGCCGTACGACACGTGGGCGTCGAGATCGCCACCGAGCTGTCCCTCGCGGTACTCGCCGCAGGTGCGCCGGGTCTGCACTTCTACACGCAGAACCGTTCGCTGGCCACACGCTCGGTGCTGCAGCGCGTCAGAGCCGCACGAGCCTGAGGCTCAGGGCCGCCACGACCCCGTACCGCCCACGTCCAGCGTCACGAGGCGCTGCGTAGCGCGGGTGAGCGCCACGTAGAGCACCCGCTCGCCGCCCGGCGACTCCGCGACGATGCTGTCCGGGTCGACGACCAGGACGCCGTCGTGCTCCAGGCCCTTGGCGTCGAGGGCCGTGAGGATGACGAGGCGCCCGTCGGCAGCCAGGGCGGCGTCCGCCGCCACGATCTCGCGAACCTCGTCGACCCGGCTCGGCGATGCGATGGCGGCCACCGTGCCTTCCAGGCTCCCGAGCAGCTCGGCGAGCACGCGCGCGATGGCATCACCGAACTCCGCCGTCGGCGTCTCCGCGAGCACCGGGTGGATGCCCGTGGTGCGGACCGCGACCGGGAGGTCGGCCTCCGGGAAGCTGTGCACGATGTACGCGCTGGCCAGGTCGAAGACCTCGGCGGGGGAGCGGTAGTTGGTGCTCAGCCTGTACGTGCGGCTCGGTGAGGTACCGATCAGGTCGACGAGCGCGCGGCGGCTCTCCTCGACGTCCGGCCACGACGACTGCGCGGGGTCTCCGACGATCGTCCACGACGCCTGCGGCCCGCGACGGCGCAGCATCCGCCACTGCAGCGGCGTGATGTCCTGCGCCTCGTCGATCAACACGTGCGCGTACGTGGAGTGTGGCTCGTCGGTCTCCGGCTCGCGGGTCTCGGAGAACCGGTCACCGAGGGTGATGAGCTCGCTGGTCTCGCCGCCCTCGATGAAGACGTCCTGCTCCAGCTCGGCCGGCAGCGCGCCCAGCAGGTGCACGAGCTCGTCGAGGAGCGCGACGTCCGCGACCGACCAGCCCTCGAGCTCGTACGACGCCCCGACAGCCCTCCGGGCCTCGCCGGTCAGGTCGTCGCCGGAGACCCGGTCGAGCAGCACAGGGTCGCTCAGGCGGCGCAGCGCGTCGGCTGCCGTGATCGGCGGCCACCATCCGGCGAGCAGCTGGCGGTAGGTCGACGTGGACCTGACCAGGTCGTCGAACTCCTCGAGGCCCGAGACATCGAGCGCCTCCGGCGCCTTCTGCCACAGGGCCGCGACGAGGCCGTCCTCCCCGGCGGGACGCCCGCGGTTGTACGGCTCTTGGGTGAGCACCTGGCGCCGGATGCGGCCCAGCTCGTCGCGGGACAGACGCAGCGGCTCGCCCTTCACGGTCAGCAGCAGCCCCGACTCGGACACCTCGCCGACCTCGGCGACCAGGCGACGCAGGACGGGCAGCATGCGCAGCGAGCCCTTCGCGACCGCAGCGGCCGACTCGTCGACACGGGTGGCCTCGATGGGCAGCACGTCGGAGATGATCTGGCCCAGCGACCGCAGCGTCACCGTGTCCTCGCCCAGGCTCGGCAGCACCCGGTCGATGTAGTTCATGAACACCGCCGACGGGCCGACGACGAGCACGCCGCCGTTCTCGAAGCGGCGACGGTTGGAGTAGAGCAGGTAGGCCGTACGGTGCAGGCCTACGACCGTCTTGCCGGTTCCGGGGCCGCCGGCGATGACGGTGACGCCCTGGTACGGAGCGCGGATCGCCTCGTCCTGCTCGGCCTGGATGGTGGCGACGATGTCGCGCATCTGGTGGCCACGGGCCCGGCTGAGCGCGGCCATCAGGGCACCCTCGCCGATGATCGCCATGTCCTCGGGAGCAGCCTCCGCGTTGAGCAGGTCGTCCTCGATGCCGACGACGATGTCGTTGCGGCAACGCAGCACGCGCCTGCGCACCACGTCCATGGGCTCGGCAGGGGTCGCGCGGTAGAACGGCTCCGCCGCGCGGGCGCGCCAGTCAACCACCAGGGGCTCGAACTCGGGGTCGCGGACGCCGATGCGCCCGATGTAGCGGGTCTCGCGGTTGGTCAGGTCGAGCTTCCCGAACACCAGCCCCTCGTGCTCGGCGTCGAGCACCGCCAGCCTCCGCGCCGCCTGGAACGCGAAGGCGTCACGCTCGAACAGGGCGGTGCCGTCCTCCTCGCGCACGTACCTCTCACGGTCCGCGCTGTACCTCGCGGCACCCTCGGCTGCGATCGACCGTGCGGAGCGTGCGGCGTTCTGCAGCTGGGCGTACACGGAGTCGACATGGGTCTGTTCGACAGCGAGCTCAGCCTCAAGCCTTGTGGTGGTTGTCGCCACGGCCCTCCCTCATCCCCCGGGTCCAGACAGAACGACCATTCTACGCGCCGTCCGGCGGCCTCCGTGACGCATCCGTCGCATCTGGCCTCGCCGGCGGCCGCGGATTTCGCTGTCGCTGAAGAGGAACGTGCGTCAGGGGCGGTACGCCTTGTTGCTGGGGCGGATGTCGGCACCCGTGATCTGCTCGTGGACGCGGTAGGTGGCGAGGGCTCCGGTGAGGAGCCGTGCCCAGGGCTCGGTGCCGCCGATGCTGCCGGAGCCGGCGTACCAGACGCCGTCGTCGTCGAGCGGGTGGAACGCGGCGACCGTGCCGGGGCCGTGCCACCGCAGGCCCCTGGGTCGGGGAGCTCCGGTCGAGACGACCGTGCGACCGGGGAGCGTCCAGGTCGTCGTGACGCCGGTGGGCCAGTGTCGTACGACCTCGACAGGTCCGTCGGCCGCAGCACCCTCGGTGGTCGTCGACTCGGGTGTTTTAGCCGGGATGCTGCGGGTGCCGACTCGGAACGGCCCGAGTCGACGGGGAGTCGCGATCATGGCCGGCGCCTTGCCGGTGAGGGCCGCATGCGAGGAGCGTCCGACGGCACTGATCACCGCTGCCGCGTCGAGGTCGCCGGCGTCCGTCGTGACGGTCCCCGGCGTGATGGCGGTCGCTGTCACCCCCCAGCGCACCTCGACGCCACGGTCGCGCGCGCGGCGTCCCAGCAGCCGGGTGAGCGTCTCGGACGGCTGCGGTACGCCGTCGCGGGTGACGAGCCAGCGCCCGAACGTGCGCTGGACCACGAGGCGGGACAGCAGCCAGTACGGGGTCTGCTCAGGCGCCGACCCGAGCCGCCGCGCGACGGCGCGGACCAGGTCGGCGAGGCGCGGGTCCGGCAGCCGGGCGGCCTCGGACTCGACGGTGCGGGAGTCGCCGAAGAGGCGTGCGGTACGGGGGTCGGCGAGGTTGGCCTCGGCCTCCAGACCGGCCCTGCGGACGAGCTGCCAGGTGTCGTCGGCGGCGTCGAAGAGGTCGCGCCAGGCGCCCGCTGCACGGTCGCCGGCAAGGCCCACCAGGGCGACGTACTGCTGGCCGCGGTCCGTGGGCAGGTCGACCGCCGAGCCGTCGGAGAACTCGTGGAGGGTCGGCGGCGCGGGCGCGAGCTCGTACCCCCGGACGGCCAGTGCCGCGTCGAGGATCCGGCCCGACTTGCGGAAGACGTCACGCCATGCGGCGGGCAGCTCGACGAGAGGCGACTGCCGCCATGGCTCGGTGGAGGGCCCGGTGCGGCGGTCGAGGACCACGACGTGGTGGCCCACCCGTGCCAGCCGGACGGCGGCGGCCAGCCCTGCGGGCGACGCCCCGACGACGACCACCGGGCGTTCCGGGGTCGCGGCCAGTGGGTGCGTTCGGCTCACGGGGCCTCGGATGCAGCGTCGCGTGCCATCCAGCGGCGCAGCGCCAGCCAGCCCTTCGTGATGCGGCTCAACGAGAACCAGAGCAGGACGAACCCGACCACCATGATGATGCCGGCGACCACGGCGGCGGCTACGGGATAGGCGGCGGCGAGGGCCACGACGCCGGTCACCGCGACGTTCTCGCCGAGCGACACGCCGATGTTTGTGACGGGCTCGGGAGAGGTGTTCACCGCGAGCCGCAGACCGGCCTTCGTGAGGTGGCTCAGCAGGGCCGTGACACCTCCGACCGCAGCCAGCGCGATCGTCGTGACGTCACCGTTCGCGCCGCCGATGAGGGCGCCGATCAGTGCGCCGGCGACGGGCCGGACGATCGTGGAGAGGGTGTCCCAGACGGAGTCGACGTACGGGATCTTGTCGGCCACGAACTCGACGAGGGTGAGCACCCCCATGACGACGAGCACGTCGGTGCGCTGGAAGTCGTCGGGGATGCCGCCCGTGTGTGCGAAGCGGCCGAGCAGGCCGAGGAGCAGGACGGTGGCGTAGGCGTTGAGACCACTGGCCCAACCGCTGGCGAACGCGAGGGGAAGGAGTTCCACGCGCCAAGGGTAAGGCTGTGGGGCGTTAGCTCGATTCGTTTGCGCTTGGCGTGGTCCTGGTGCGTGCATCGCAAGGCGCCGGAGCGGAGCCATACCGGGTCGTCTGGTGAGCTTCGGCAACGCGGCGAGGTGCGTGCCAGGAACGCGCCAAGCGTCAACGAATCAAGCTAACGGGCCACGAGATCAGTGCCCGACGAGCCCTGCGATGGTGCTGAGCTTCGTGACGAGGCCGGCGGTCGACGATCCGAACATCGTGATGGCCGACATGGCGACGGCGACGCCGAGGGCCAGCAGAAGTCCGTACTCGACGGCGGTCGAGCCCCGGCGCGTGTCACCCATGCGACGGACGACGGCCGCGTACACGCTTCTCAGTAGAGCGCTCATAGATCTCCCCCCGGAGATGCCGCGCCGCGGCTTCAGGAGGTCATCACACAGGAATCCGGGAGCACGCGGACGGGGGATGAACGATCTCTCACTCCGGTGGGTTGACGAACTGTCCGAGGGCGGGGTTATAGTTGCAGACGTTCGAACAGCAGTTCGATTGTGCGGCTGGGGAAGGCCCTGATCACTGCAGTTCGACAGCCGGGACGGCCCCGGCGCGACGGTCCTCGACCCCCGTCGTGCCGGAGGCGGTCTGCGGCTCGATCGCCATCGGCTCGGGTGTCGTGGCTGGTCGGGAACTCAATGCCAAGGCTTCGTCGAGGTCGCGTCCAACCCCTCTTCACAGGATCACGCGACACTAGGATGCTCAGGTGCCGCTCATTCATCTAGGCCTCAGCCACCGTTCTGTGCGTAGCGCAGAGCTCGCCGCGCTCAGCGATCGCGCCGGCGACCTCGCCGCGAAGCTGGTTGAGGCCCATCCTGTCGTTCGCGGTGCCGTCCTGCTCGCCACGTGCAACCGGTTCGAGCTCTACCTCGACGCGACCGAGTTCCACAGCGCGGTCGAGGGCGCGCGACATCTCATCCAGGAGCTGGCCGGGTCGGACCTCTCACACGTCGATCCCGCACTGGGGGTCTCGGTGGGGGACGGGGCCGTCGAGCACCTGTTCAAGGTTGCGTGCGGGCTCGACTCCATGGTCATCGGCGAGCACGAGATCGCCGGCCAGGTGCGCCAGGCGCTCGCCGACAACGACGCGACGACGAGCCCGGTGCTGAGACGGCTCTTCCAGGCTGCACTCACGACCTCGAAGGCAGTGGCGTCCGGCACGACCCTCGGCGCCGGCGGTCGGTCGCTCGCGAGTGTCGGGCTCGACGTGGTCGCCAGCCGTCTCGGGTCTTTGGAAGGGCGCCACGTGCTGCTCCAGGGCACTGGCGCGTACGCCGGCGTGGTCGTCGCCGAGCTGCTGAGGCGGCAGGTCTCCGAGATCCGCGTGCACTCCGGCACAGGACGCGCCGCGGCCTTCGCGGGGAGCCACCCGCCGCTGACGCCGGTCCCTGCCTCGGAGCTGTCGGCCGCCGTGCGATGGGCCGACGTCGTCGTCTGCTGCTCGGGCACGAGCACGCGGCAGCTGACTGTCGACCTGATCTCCGAGGCCCGCAGTGGCAGACCGGAGCCCCTGCCGATCCTCGACCTCGCCGTCGCCGGTGACGTACCGCCCGAGGTCGACGTGCTCCCGGAGGTCGCACTCGTGGACCTCGACGAGGTGGCGCGCCACGCCCCGCCGGAGAGGGCGGCAGCCGTCGAGGCTGCCCGTCAGCTCGTCGACCAGGCTGTGGCCACCTTCCGGCACACCGAAGGGGGTCGCCAGGCCGACCCGGCCGTCACGGCGATGCGAGCCCACGTGTCGTCCATCATCGAGTCCGAGATCAAGGCCTCCGAGCGCCGGAACAGCCCGGAGACCGCCGAGGCCGTCGCGCGGTCCCTGCGTCGAGTGAGCAACGCGCTGCTCCATACCCCGTCACTGCGTGCCGCGGAGCTGGCACGTGCAGGGGAGCTCGACGACTACCGGAACGCCTTGCACACACTGTTCGGCATCGACGTCGAGGCAGGCCTGTGATCCGCCTCGGCACCCGGGGCAGCCGCTTGGCCCGCACCCAGTCGGGCGTGGTCGCCGACGCCATCGCCGCGGCCTTCGGGCCGGTCGAGACGGTCATGATCCGGTCCGAGGGTGATGACACGCAGGTCGCCCTCGACTCGTTCACACGTCCCGGCGCCTTCGTGACCGCCCTGGAGGACGCGCTCCTGGCTGGTCGCGTCGACGTCGTGGTGCACAGCTACAAGGACCTGCCCTCCGCCCCCACACCGGGTCTCGTCGTGGCAGCGGTGCCGGTCCGTGCGAGCGTGGCGGACGTGCTGGTCGCTCGACGCGGGATGACGCTCGCCGACCTGCCACCCAACGCCACGGTGGGCACGTCGTCGCCCCGGAGATCGGCCGCCCTGTTGCGCGCCCGTCCGGACCTGACCGTCGTACCCCTGCGCGGCAATGTGGACACCCGGCTGCGAGCCGTCGCCGAGGGGAAGCTCGACGCCGTCGTCCTCGCCGAGGCGGGGCTCGAACGGCTCGGCGTCCTCACCGAGGACATGACACCCCTCGGCACCGACGTCATGCTCCCTGCGCCGGCGCAGGGAGCGCTGGCCGTGCAGTGCCGTAGCGACGACTCCCTGGCCAGACAGCTGGCCTACCTCGACGACGCGGCCACGCGCCTGTGCGTCGCGGCAGAGCGAGCCGTTCTGGCCGAGGTCGAGGCAGCCTGTACGACCGCGATCGGGGCGCTCGCTCACATCGAGTCGGGGTGGTTGAGCCTGGAGGCCGAGATCGCCGAGCATCGTGGTGTCCTGTACGCGCGGCGCAGCGACCGGGTCGAGGTCGACGGGGGCCTCGCGGCTGCCGAGGAGCTCGGGCGGCGCGTGGCCCGTGTCCTCATGGCGGACGCGCGGTGATCCGTCCGATCCTGCTCGTCCGCCCTGACGGCAACGAGGCAGATGCCGCCGCCCTCAGGACCGCGGACCTCACCGTGCTCGTCGACCCCTACCTGGCGGTGGTCCCCGCCACGGATCGCTCAGCCGCGGCGGGTCTCCTCGACGAGCTCGCCGCCGCGGGACCGCAGGACTGGCTGGTGCTCACCTCGCCGCGGGCCATAGCTGCCTGGTCTGACCTCGTCGGTGCCGATGCCTTGGCCCATGCTCTCGCCGCTGCCCGCACCCGCGGCGTCCGGGTCGCCGCCGTAGGTGCGTCCACCGCCGCATCGCTCGAGTCCGGGGTGGATCTGATCGGACCGTCAGGCGCTGAGGGCCTTGCGGCCGCGCTGCGTGGGGTCTCACCGGGCACCGCGCTGGTCCCGGCCAGCGCGATCGCTCGTCCTGAGCTGACGGACGGGCTCACCGCAACCGGCTGGCGCGTACGTACGGCTGTCGTGTACGACACTGCGCCGGTGTCCCTGCGGCCCTCATCAGCGGGAGCCCTGTCCGCGGGCAACCTCGCGGGCGTGGTCCTGAGATCGCCGAGCGCCGTCGAGGCCGTGGCCGGGTGGGCGACTATCGCGCGGGGCACCAAGGTCTTCGCGGTCGGCCCCACCACGAGTGCGGCCGCAGATAGCCACGGCTGGGACGTCGTCAGCCTGCCCGTCACGGACTCCGACGCGCTCGCGCAAGCCGTCGGCTCCGCCGTGGGGACACGCACCTCCGCGGTGAGCAGGCATGCCGGCTCGCCCGACGGGCACCCTCTTCCAGCGGACCACCCCATGCGCACCGGGCGTACGGCCGGTTCGTCGCTCATCACCGCCTACCGCGGCGCACGACAAGGGCGTCGGCCGATCTGGCTGATGCGCCAGGCAGGACGGTCACTGCCCGAGTACAGGGCGATCCGCGAGGGAACGGCGATGCTCGACTCCTGCCTCGACCCGGAGCTGGCGGCCGAGATCACCCTCCAGCCCGTACGGCGCCACGACGTCGACGCCGCCATCTACTTCTCCGACATCGTGGTCCCCGTACGGCTGGCCGGGGTCGGCGTCGAGATCGTGCCCGGCGTGGGACCGGTCGTGGACCAGCCCGTCCGTACGGCTGCTGACGTCCGCGCGCTGCCCGAGCTCGACCCTGACGCGCTGCGGCCCATCCGGGAGGCGGTGGGCCTCGCCGTCGCCGAGCTGGGCACCATCCCGTTGATCGGCTTCGCCGGGGCGCCGTTCACGGTCGCGAGCTACCTCATCGAAGGCGGCCCGTCGCGGGACCTGCCCTGCACCAAGGCCCTGATGAAGGACGATCCGGAGACGTGGCACGCGCTGCTCGGCTGGGTCGCTCGCACCACCACGCTGTTCCTCCGCGCGCAGGCCGAGGCCGGCGCCAGCGCACTCCAGCTCTTCGACTCCTGGGCGGGACGGCTGGCCCCCGACGCCTACCAGGAGCTCTCCGCCCCTCACTCCGCCGCCGTGCTCGACGGGGTCGCCGACCTCGGCCTGCCACGCGTCCACTTCGGGACGGGCACCAGGGACATCCTCGTCACGATGCGGGACGCCGGCGCGGACGTGATGGGCGTGGACGCGGACACGCCGCTGGACGACGCGAACGCCCTGCTCGGTGGTCGCACGCCGCTGCAGGGCAACATCGACCCGGCCCTGCTGAGCGCCCCGTGGGGCGAGCTCTCGGCCCACGTGAAGGACGTCGTCCGGCGCGGTCGGTCGGCCCCGGGCCACGTGGTCAATCTCGGGCACGGTGTGCCCCCAGGAACAGATCCGGACGTGGTGACCAGACTGGTCGCCCTCGTCCACAACATCTCCGACGAGGAGGAGCTATGACCACCACCACTCAGCCGCATGGCATCGGCGCGGTCCGCCCCGAGAACTGGGCGTACGACCGCGCACCCATGATCGTGTACTGGGAGCTGACCAACGCGTGCGGCCTTGCGTGCCGACATTGTCGCGCCACCGCGATGCCCGACCCCGCTCCGGGGGAGCTCACGCTCGCGGAGATCGAGGAGCACCTCGACTCGTTCGCTGCGTTCGGAGAGCCCAAGCCGCACATCGTCTTCACCGGCGGCGACCCGCTGCGCCGAGGGGATCTCGACGACATCCTGCGGGCGTCGGCGGCTCGAGGGATCGGCGTCTCCCTGGCCCCGGCCGTGACCGGTCTGCTGACACGCGAGCGGATGAAGGAGCTCATCAACGAGGGTGTCCAAGCGATCTCGTTGTCGTTGGACGGATCAACGGCCGAGCTGCATGACGGTCTGCGGGGGGTGCCCGGAACGTTCGACGCCACCTTGGAGGCGCTGGACGCGGCCGCCGAGGTCGGGCTTCCGGTGCAGGTGAACACCCTTGTCACGGACACGACCGCCGATGACCTCGCCGCGGTGTACGAGCTGCTGCGCCACAAGACGCTCCAGCGGTGGAGCCTCTTCTTCCTGATCTCGATCGGGCGCGGCAACGAGCTGACGGAGCTGCCCGCGGGCAATGCCGAGCAGCTCATGCGGTGGCTCGGGCAGCTGGCTCGTGAGGCTCCTTTCGCGGTGAAGACGACCGAGGCCATGCAGTACCGCCGGATCGCCGCACAGGCCATGACGAAGGCTGGCCGTACCAGGGAGCAGATCGAGGCCTCGCCGATGGCGCGAGGGTTCGGGATCCGCGACGGCAACGGCATCGTGTTCATCAGCCACCTCGGAGACGTGACGCCGTCCGGCTTCCTGCCGATCACGGTCGGGAACATCAAGGAGACGCCGCTGGCGGAGCTGTACCGTGATGCGCCGCTCATGCGCTCCCTGCGCGACCCGTCGTCGTTCAAGGGGCGCTGCGGGATCTGCGAGTTCAGCCAGTGGTGTGGCGGCTCTCGCGCTCGTGCGTACGCCTGGACCGGTGATCCGCTCGAGAGTGACCCGCTGTGCCCGTACCAGCCGAAGGCGATCGCGTGAGGCTGGCCGTCGTGGGCGGTGGGATCGCGGGTCTCGCCGCGGCCTGGGAAGGCGTGCAGCAGGGGGCCGACGTCGTCGTGCTCGAAGCGAGCGACCGGCTCGGCGGGAAGATCCTGACGCAGCGGGAGGGAGGACGGGTCGTCGAGCACGGCCCGGACTCGTTCGTCGCGTACCGTCCTGCTGGGCTCGCGCTGATTCGTGAGCTGGGCCTCGACGAGGACGTCATCGCCACGCAGGGGACACGCAAGGTCCAGCTGCGTGCGGGTGGCCGGATGCACCCCTTGCCGGACGGCATGGGCATGGTGCTGCCCACCAAGATGTGGCCGTTCATCAAGACTGGGATCCTCTCGCCCTGGGACAAGGTGCGAGCCGGTCTCGACCTCGCCCTTCCCCGCCAGCTCGGTTCCCAGGACGTGGCCATCGGTGACTTCCTCGGTCGCCGCCTCGGGAAGGGCATCGTGCGGAAGTTCGCCGATCCGATGATCGGCGGTATCTACGGGTCCACGGTGGACGAGCTGTCCCTGGATGCAGTCCTGCCGTCGCTGCGAACCTCGGAACGGGACCACCGGTCGCTCATGCTCGCCTCCTTCGCGCAGGGTCGTTCGGCTCGTGTGACACCGGGCGCCGGCTCACCGTTCCGTACGCTGCGTGACGGCCTCGGCAGCCTCGTCGAACGACTGTCTGAGGCTCTCGTCGCCCAGGGCGCCGAGCTGCGCACGAGCGTTGTCGTCGACAGGCTGGAACCGACCGCGGAGGGTACGCGGCTGTGGCTCGGCGACGAGGCGCTGGACGCCGACGCCGTTGTGCTGGCGACCGGACCCGCGGGCGCGGCGCGTCTCCTGGCCGACACTGAGCCTGAGGCCGCTGCAGCGCTCGCTGCCATCCCTGTGGCCTCGACGACCGTGGTCACGCTGGCCTACGCGGCGGACGCCTTCCCGGGCCCGGTCACCAGCCATGGGTGGCTCGAGGCCGGGGCGGCTCCCGTCAGCGGCATCACGATCTCGTCGGCCAAGTGGGAGTCGCGAGCCCCCGAGGGCGAGGTGCTCATCCGCGCGTTCGTCCCCGACCGGGTCGGCGCCGTCTCCAAGGCGTCCGACGACGAGCTCCTGTCCGCTGTACAGGCGCACGTCGGGTCCGTCCTCGGCGCCAGCAGGGCCCCGATCACGACCTGGGTCCACCGCTGGCGTCACGTGATGCCCAAGTACACCGTCGGCCACCTCGCGCGGGTCGCGACGGTCGACCACGCCCTGGAGATGTCGCCCTGGCGGGTCGCCGGGTCCGCGCTCCATGGCGTGGGCGTTCCGGACTGCATCGCGGACGGCCGCGCGCAGGCCAAGGCTGCCCTGGCCGCCATCACCATCGAACCTAGGATCGCGACATGAGCGACACCCGCGTCTTCGCGCGAGAGATCAACGACTCCATCAGCTACACCTGCTGGGCGGTCTTCGCCCGTACCGGGCCTGCGCCGGACGGTGTCACCGAGACGCTGCAGCGCGCCGAGGCCGAGCTGGGCGACGTGACCGTCCGTGGCTGGTACGACGTGTCCGGACTGCGGTCGGACGCCGATGTCATGGTGTGGGTCCACGGCCCGACGGCCGAAGGGCTGCAGCACGCGGTACGTGTCCTGCGCAGGGCGCTCGGAACTGTCGAGCTGGCCTGGTCCGCGTTCGGCGTCCACCGCCCGGCCGAGTTCAACAAGGGCCATGTCCCGGCGTTCCTCACGGGGAAGCCGCCGGAGGCCTGGCTCAGTGTCTACCCGTTCGTCCGGTCGTACGAGTGGTACCTGCTCCCCGAGGAGGAGCGTCGGACCCTCCTGGTCGAGCACGGGATGATGGGGCGGGGCTACACCACTGTCCTGAGCAACACGGTCGCGTCGTTCGCGCTCGGTGACTGGGAGTGGGTGCTCGCCCTCGAAGCCCCCGACCTGCACGACATCGTCGACCTCATGCGCCATCTCCGCGCATCCGGAGCGCGGCGGCACGTACGGCTCGAGGTCCCGTTCCACACCGGCCGGCTCATCTCGGCTGCTGAGGTTGCGGAGGTGCTGCAATGACGTACGACGCGATCCTCCTGCTGGGCTTCGGCGGACCGGAGTCTCTGGACGACGTACGGCCGTTCCTCGAGCGGGTCACGGCTGGACGCGGGATCCCGGCTGAACGGCTCGACGAGGTGGGGAAGCACTACGTGACCCTCAGCGGTGTCAGCCCGATCAACGCGCAGAACAGAGCACTGCGAGCAGCGCTGGAAGCCGGGCTCGCCGACAAGGACGACCACACGCCGGTGGCGCTCGCGAACAGGAACTCGCCGCCGTTCATCCCCGACGTCCTGGCGGAGCTCGTTGCGTCCGGCGCGCACCGGGTGCTGGCGCTCGCGACGAGCGCGTACTCGTCGTACTCCTCGTGCCGTCAGTACCGCGAGAACGTGGGGGTCGCGCTCGCAGAGCACCCCGAGCTCGAGGTGACCGTGGTCAAGGTGCCTCCGTTCTCCGAGCTCCCGTGGTTCGCCGCGACGACGGGCCAGCTCCTGGCACCGGTACTGGCGGAGCCGGGACGTCGGCCGTACGTGCTCTTCACGACCCACTCCATCCCGTCGACCATGGCCCGGACGTCCGGGCCAGAGCCGCTGTGGCCCGCGCCGGACTCCCAGGAGCCCGGGGCGTACGTAGCACAGCACCTCGCCGTGGCCCGTGCGGCGCTGGCGGGGGCTGTCGACGAGGCCGGTGTCGAGGCGCCCGAGTGGCAGCTGGTGTACCAGTCACGCAGCGGGCCGCCGGCCACGCCCTGGCTGGAGCCTGACATCAACGACACCATCGCCGGACTGGCCGCCGACGGTGTCACCGACGTCGTGGTCGTCCCCATCGGCTTCATCTCCGACCACGTGGAGGTCATCTGGGACCTCGACAACGAGGCGGCCGAGACCGCACGTGAGCTCGGTGTCCGCATGACGCGCGTCCCCACCTTGGGGACGCACCCGGTCATGATCGACGGTCTGACGGACCTGCTGCTGAGCCACCTCGCTGCCGAGTCGCCGCGCTGCCCCCTCGAGGCCGAGCGGTGCTTCGGGAGCTGCTGCCCGGCGCCCCAGCGTCCAGGTGTCGCGACAGCGCCGCGCCCGGTGATCGAAGGGGTGTACCTGTGACGTACGACCCGTACCATCCTGTCCACCGGCCCCGGCGGCTGCGCACGACGCCGGGCCTACGTCGGCTCGTCGCGGAGACGCGGCTGCATCCGGCCGACCTCGTCCTGCCGGTATTCGTCGCGGAGGGCGCCACGGACCCCCGCCCGATCGCCTCCCTGCCCGGAGTCGTGCAGCACTCGCGGTCGTCGCTGACCGACGCCGTGCAGGAGGCGTACGAGCTCGGGGTCGGCGCGGTCATGGTCTTCGGGATCCCCCTGACCAAGGACGCGACCGGAAGCGGTGCCCTGGATCCCGACGGCATCCTGACGCAGGGCGTGCGATGGTGCCTCGAGGCGAGCCCGGAGCTGCCCGTCATCGCCGACCTGTGCCTCGACGAGTTCACCGACCACGGCCACTGCGGCGTCCTCGATGCCGCCGGCCGGGTCGACAACGATGCCACGCTGGTCCAGTACGCCGCGATGGCGCGGACCCTCGCCGATGCCGGGGCTTCTGTCCTGGGTGCCTCCGGCATGATGGACGGCCAGATCGGGGCGGTACGTGCCGCTCTCGACGAGGTCGGCCACACCGAGACCGCCTTGCTGGCGTACGCGGCCAAGTACGCCTCCGCGTTCTTCGGTCCCTTCCGCGAGGCGGTGCAGTCGTCCCTGGTGGGCGACCGACTCACCTACCAGCAGGACCCGGCCAACGCCCGCGAGTCCGTCCGGGAGGTCGCCCTCGACGTTGCCGAAGGTGCTGACATCGTCATGGTGAAGCCGGCGCTCAGCTACCTCGACGTGGTGGCCAGGACGCGGGCGGCCGTCGACATCCCCGTCGCCGCGTACGTGGTCTCGGGAGAGTTCGCGATGATCGAGCTCGCCGCCGCGGCGGGCGCGTTCGACCGGCGACGAGCCATCGAGGAGGCGCTGGTCTCGGTTCGCCGGGCCGGGGCCGACATCGTCGTCACGTACTGGGCCAGCGACGTCGCACGATGGCTGCGCGACGGCTGAGGTCGGCCCACTTCATCGAAGGAGAACACCCATGAGCCAGGCACTGTTCGACCGAGCACGCGCCGTCATGCCCGGCGGGGTCTCCTCGCCGGTACGAGCGTTCGGAGCCGTCGGCGGTACGCCGCGCTTCGTCGCGCGTGCCCAGGGGGCGTGGATCACCGACGTCGAGGGACGGTCGTACGTCGACCTCGTGAGCGGGTGGGGGCCCGCGATCCTCGGCCATGCCCACCCCGAGGTGGTCGCAGCGGTGCAACGGGCGGTGGCGTGCGGTCCGTCCTTCGGAGCGCCCTCCGTCCCGGAGCTGGAGCTGGCCGAGGCGATCGTCGACCGGGTCGCGCCGGTCGAGCGCGTGAGGTTCACCAGCTCGGGCACGGAGGCCGTGATGACGGCGGTCCGGCTCGCCCGGGCGGTGACGAGCCGTCGGCTCGTGGTGAAGTTCGCAGGCTGCTACCACGGCCACGCCGACGCGTTCCTGGTGGCGGCGGGCTCCGGGGCCACCACCCTTGGGCTGCCGGACTCGCCGGGCGTCACGCCGAGCGTCGCCGCGGACACGGTTGTCGTCCCGTACGGCGACCTCGACGCTGTCGCCGCGGTCCTCGACGCCCATCCAGGAGAGGTGGCGGCAGTGCTCACCGAAGCGGCGGCGGCCAACATGGGCGTCGTCCCGCCACCGGCCGGCTTCAACCGCGGCCTGCGCGACCTGTGCACCCGGCACGGCGCTCTGCTGATCATGGACGAGGTCCTCACCGGCTTCCGTGTCGGACCCCAGGGCTGGTGGGGGCTGGAGGGCGCGGTCGAGGGCTGGGCGCCCGACCTGCTGACGTACGGCAAGGTGATCGGCGGCGGGCTCCCGCTCGCCGCAGTCGCGGGCCCGGCCGCCATCCTGGACAACCTCGCACCCGCGGGGCCGGTGTACCAGGCGGGAACGCTCTCGGGGAACCCGGCCGCCGCCACCGCCGGGCTCGCGACCCTGAAGCTCCTCGACGGCGACACGTACGAGCGACTGGACGCCACGGCAGGTCGCGTGGCGGACCTGGCGGACGCGGCGCTCACCGGCGCCGGGGTTCCCCACACGGTCAACCGCGCCGGCAACCTGTTCAGCGTGTTCTTCAGCGCAGATCCGGTCCTCGACTACGACTCCGCCCGTCGGCAGGACACGACTGCCTTCGCCGGCTTCTTCCACGCGATGCTGGACGCCGGCGTCTGGCTGCCGCCGTCCGCGTACGAGGCGTGGTTCGTGTCGTCCGCGCACGGCGACGCGGAGCTGGAGCGGATCGAGGAGGCCCTCGCCGCGGGGGCGTCCGCCGCCCGTCGGTAGGGGTCGGTCCGGGACCACGTACAGCCTTGCGTGCTGGTTCGCAGTGCGCCTATAGTGAGCAGTGTTCGAACAGACGTTCGATTACGGACCGAGGTCCGCGATCCCTCTGTTCGACAGCCGGGACGGCCCCGGCGCGACGGTCCTCGACCCCCGTCGTGCCGGGGCTTCCCACTCGGGTCGAGACGAGAGTGCGCGGGAAACGGTGCACACGAGACGACCTGAGGGGAGAGACCGATGCGTTCCTACGACGAACCGATCCATGTCAGGCGCGCGGAGCCGACGTCCGCGCCCGAGCAGTTCGTGTGGCGAGGCCGGTTGTGGCTGGTCCGCGGCGTCGTCACCCGCTGGCTCGAGACCGGCGCCTGGTGGGACTCGCCGCTGGTGCGGTCGGCGCGCGGCGACGACGTCGGCGAGGTACTGCCCGCAGACGATGCAGACCTGCTTGCCGAGCACGAGGTCTGGCGGGTGCTCGCGGCGGTCGGCGCATCCGGAAGCCCGGGCGTGTACGAGCTGGACCATGCCCGTGACACCGGCGGCTGGCGGCTTCGCGCCGTCGTGGACTGAGGCATGAGATG
>JAYUEA010000187.1:0-6057 GCA_043739465.1 Propionibacteriaceae bacterium | reverse complement strand
CCGTGATGATGTTGATGACGTCGGAGGTGACACCGGCCAGGCGCAGGGCGTTGGACAGTGCGCCGATGAGCAGGACGCCGGCGACGACGCCATGAAGCGCGCCGCGGCCTCCGAAGACCGACACGCCACCGAGCACGACGGCCGCGATGACGGCCAGCTCGACGCCTTGCGCGTTGTCACCGCGGGAGCTGGTGTAGCGCAGCGTGTAGAAGACACCTGCCAGCGCAGCCATCGCGCCAGACATGACGAACAGGATGATGCGGGTACGGGGCACGTTGACGCCCGAGAAGGCGGCGGCGTCCTTGCTCCGGCCGATGGCGAAGATGCCGCGGCCGAACGATGTGAAGTGCAGCAGCACCACGAAGACGGCGAGCAGCACGAGGAACAGCAGCATGACGGCCGGGATGCCCGTCGTCCCGATCTTCGACTTCGCGAGCTGCGTCCAGGTCCGGTCGAAGCTCGTGATCGCGGTCGTGCCGAGCAGGCCGATCGCAAGACCTCTGTACAGCGCGAGGGTGCCGATGGTGACGGCCAGCGCTGGGAGCTGGAACCGTGTCACGAGCAGTCCGTTGACCAGCCCGCCGAAGACGCCGACGACGATCGCGATCAGGCCGGCGACCGGGATCGACAACCCCGCCTGCGTGGCGAGGCCGACGACGACGCTGGACAGGCCGACCATGCTGCCCACCGAGAGGTCGATGTCGCCGGTGATCATGACGGGCGCCATGGTCAGGGCGATGAGCAGGATCGGCGTCACGTCGAGCAGCAGGTTCGTCGCCGTGAGCGGCGTGGCGAACCGGGGCAGCTGGATCGAGGCGACGACCAGCACGCCGATCAGCAGCGCGATGATCGCCATCTCGCGGGTCACCAGGATCCGGCGCCACAACGGGCGCCCGTAATCCGCGTACGTCTTGGTCACGTCGGTGCTCACTTCGCCTCCTTGCCCTGGCTGAGCTTGCGGGACTGGCGGACGGCCAGCACCCGGTCCAGCACGATGGCGCCGAGGATCAGCGCACCGACGACGGCCTTCTGCCAGAAGTCGGGAATGCTGATGACCGGGAGCGCGCGGTTGATCGTGTACAGGAGGAAGGCGCCGATGGCCGCGCCGACCACGGTGCCGCTGCCCCCGACGATCGCCACGCCGCCGATGACGGCCGCGCCGATCGCGTCGAGCTCGAAGCCGTCGCCCGCCTGCGAGTTGATGGTGGCGTACCGCGCCGTGTACATCACGCCGGCGAGGCCTGACATGGCGCCGGAGACGACGAACGCCGTGATCACGCGGCGGCGCTTGGCCAGTCCGTACAGCTCGGCGGCTTCGGGGTCCGAGCCGATCGCGTACATCTCGCGCCCGCTGCGGATCGTGCGCATGTACCAGGCGGCGATGATCAGGACGACCAGCGCGATGATCGTGAGGATCGGGATGCCGAGTATGGAGTTGTTGCCCATCGACTGGAGACCCATGGGGATCTGGTCGGCGTTGATCCGGTTGCTGCCGGTCCACGCCACGTTGATCCCGCGGTACGCGTACAGCGTTCCCAGCGTGATGACCATCGCGGGCACCCGCCCGTACCCGACCAGCGCGCCGTTGATGAGCCCCAGCAGGGCGCCGAAGCCGATGCCGATCACGAAGACCAGCTGCCACGGGATCGTGGGGAACTTCACGAAGACGGTGCCGACCAGGTACGCGGTCAGCCCCAGCATCGAGCCGACGGACAGGTCGACGTTGCGGGTGATGATGACGATCGCCTGACCCACCGCGACCACGAGCAGGATCGACGGGGTGATGAGCAGGTCGTGCCAGCCGTCTTTGCTGAAGAGAAAGCCCGGGTTCTTGATCGTGGCAGCGACCACGACGAGAAGGAGCGCGAGCAGGATGCCCATCTCGCGAGAGCGGAGCACGTTGAGCAGTCGCTGAGGAGCGGCCTTCATGCGACCTCCTCCGCCGCGTGCGTGGCAGCGAACATGACCGTCTCCGGCGTGGCCTTGTCGCGGGGGATCTCGGCCGTGAGCCTGCCCTCCCGCATGACCAGGACGCGGTCAGCCATGCCCAGGACCTCGGGGAGCTCGGAGGAGATCATGAGGATCGCCATCCCTTGCCCCGCGAGCTCGGACATCATCTTGTGCACCTCGGCCTTCGTGCCCACGTCGATGCCCCGGGTGGGCTCGTCGATGATCAGCACCTTGGGGTTTGAGGCGAGCCACTTGGCGAGTACCACCTTCTGCTGGTTGCCGCCGGACAGCGTGGCGGCCACTGCGTCCAGCGAGGAGGTCTTCACCTCGAGGCGGCGTGCCCAGCCCTGCGCGAACGAGTTCTCGGTGCGCCTGGTGACGATCCCGAGCCTGGTCAGGGTCGCCCGGATGGCGTCGGTGACGTTCGTCGCGACGCTGGCGTCCATGATCAAACCCTGCTTGCGCCGGTCCTCGGGGACCAGGGCGATCCCCGCGGCCATGGCGGTGGTCGTGCTGTGCGAGGAGAGCTTCTTGCCACGTACGGTCACGGTGCCGGACGTATACGGGTCGACGCCGAAGATCGCGCGAGCCACCTCGCTACGGCCGGCTCCGACGAGTCCGGCGAGGGCCACGATCTCGCCTTGCCGCACTGTGAGTGAGATGTCGGAGAAGACTCCCGCGCGCGTGAGGTGGGAGACCTCGAGGACCGGGTCGCCGATCGGTACCACGGTCTTCGGGAACAGCTCGTTGACCTCGCGTCCGACCATGAGCCGTACGATCTCGGCCACGCTCGTGTCCGCGATCGCGGCGGTGGAGATGTACGAGCCGTCGCGCATCACGGTGATCGTGTCGCACAGGTCGAAGACCTCGTCGAAGCGGTGCGAGATGAACATCAGCGCCCGGCCCTCGTCGCGGAGGCTTCGGGCGACCGCGAACAGCCGGTCAACCTCGACGCCGGACAATGCGGCGGTGGGCTCGTCCATGATCAGCACCCTCGCGTCCAGCGAGATGGCCTTGGCGATCTCGATGATCTGCTGATCGGCGATCGACAGACCCTCGGCCCGACGATCAGGATCGATAGGGACACCGAGCCGGTCCAGGAGCCGGACGACCTCAGCACGCATCGCGGCGCGGTCGATCATCCGGAACCGGCCGAGCGGCTGGCGACCCATGAAGACGTTCTCCGTGACGGAGAGATCGGGGAAGAGCGTGGGCTCCTGGTAGATGACGGCGATGCCGGTGGCCTTGGCCTCCGCGGTCGTGCGGAAGGTGACGGGGTGGCCGTCCATCTCCATCGTGCCCGTGTCCCGCTGGTACAGGCCGGCCATGATCTTGACCAGGGTCGACTTGCCGGCACCGTTCTCGCCGACCACGGCATGGATGGAGCCGGCGCGCAGCGCGAGGTCCGCGCGACGCAGCGCAACCACGGCGCCGAAACTCTTCGACACAGCCTTGAGTTCGAGAACGGGCGGTGCCTCATTGCTGCCCATCAGACCTCCGTTGGTCTTGAAACGTTACAGAGGGAAGTTACTCACGCGCTTCGCGGCGTGTCAACACGCGCTGCCGAACCGTTACCAGAGTGCGACCAGGCGCCACAGCGCCGCGACGGTTGTCGCGATGCGTACTCTTAGCCTGCACCCTGCGACTACCCGGAGGAACCCATGGCGACCACCGCCCGCGACGTCGGCAAGGCCATCGCGACGATCCCCGGCAGGGTCGGACCGACAGCCGGCAATGCGCTGCTGCGGCTGGTCGACGCCGCCATCGACGGCGTATACACGCTGCCGAGCGCGAAGGTGTCCGCCGCCCGCGCCCTCCAGCGCAAGGTCGACGCCGACCAGGCCGTCGAATGGCTGATCGGGACACACGTGGCGATGGCGTCCGCGCAGGGCTTCGCGACGAACGTCGGTGGCGTCGTCACCGCCATCCTCACCACGCCCGCGAACATCACCGGGGTCGTCGTGATCCAGGTGCGGCTGGTCGCCTGCATCGCGCACCTGCGGGGGTACGACATCGACGACCGTCGCGTTCGTACAGCCATGCTCATGTGCCTGCTCGGTGACGACGACCTCACCCGTCAGATCGCGTCGGGCCGGCTCCCCACAAGCCCCATGGCCGTCGCGACGGCGCCCGTGTCCGACGGGGACCTCGACGTGAAGGTCGCCGAGAGGATCGTCGCCGACGTGCTGGCGAACGTGGGCGGCAAGAAGCTCTCGTCGTTCGTGCTGCGGAAGATCCCGCTCGTCGGCGGGGGGATCGGTGCGGTCTCCGACGGCTACGGCACCCACGTCATCGGTCAATGCGCGAAGAACCAGCTCCCCAGCCGGCGTCAGCGCGACTGATCAGGCGAGCAGCTGCCGCAGGTCCGTGACCGTCGGAGCAGCGACCGTACCGCCCCTGCCCCGGTCGAACCACACCGCCGACAGGCCTGCGAGAAGGGCTCCTTGCACGTCGTTGATGATGTCGTCGCCGACCATGACCGTACGGGTCGTGGGCACGCCCAACCCCGTACAGGCGGCCTCGTACGCGCGGGCATCCGGCTTCGGGGCCACCAGCTCGGATGACGCGAACAGCGCCACACCCTCGAGCCCGAGCAGCCGCAGCTTGCGCGCCTGCATCGCGTGGTGGCCGTTGGTGAGCACCCCCACCGGCATCCGGGCAGCCAGTGCCCGTACGACCTCGGCGGCATGCGGAACGGCGGACCAGGCGGCCTCCATGTGGACCACGTACGTCTGGTACATCTCGTCCAGCTCGGCCTCGGGCGCGACGCCCAGGTGGGGCCAGAACGCCCGCAGCCGGGCGCGCCGTTGCTCGCCGAAGGAGATCTCACCGGCCGAGTAGCGACGGAAGTGCCTGTCCTCCAGCACCTGCCACTCGGCGAGGTCGTCCGGCGAGCGAGCGGGGTCGCGCTCGGCGATCCAGGTCGCGAAGCCGGCATCCCGCGCAGCGGTGTAGTCGAGCAGTGTGTCGTCGAGGTCGAACAGCACAGCCTCCGCGGCGTCGAGAGGCCCCATCACGCGACCCGCGACTGCTCGATGATCGCCGCAGCGATCTCGAGGGACGCGGTCGCGGCCGGAGACGGAGCGTTGAGCACGTGGACCTGCCGCGGGGCGTACTGGATGATGAAGTCGTCGGCCAAGGACCCGTCCGGGCGGATCGCCTGGGCCCGGACCCCACTCCCACTAGGCACGATGTCGGTACGACGGACTGCGGGCACGAGCTTGGCGAGCGACGCGGCGAACAGGGTCCGCGACGCCGACCTCATCATCTCGTGGGCGCCGTTGCCGAGGTTCCGGCTCGCCATCTTCAGGAAGCCGGGGTAGCTGATGGCGTCCCAGACGTCGCCCACCTTGATGTCGCGCCACCGGTAGCCCTCGCGGGCGAACGCGAAGACCGCATTCGGGCCGGCATGGACGCTGCCGTCGATCATCTTGGTGAAGTGGACCCCGAGGAACGGCAGGTCGGGGTCCGGGACGGGGTAGATGAGCGTGTTCACGAGATAGCGTCGGCCCTCCGCGAGCTCGTAGTACTCGCCGCGGAACGGCACGATCCGTACGGTCGGCTCGAGACCCGCCAGCCGCGCCACCCGGTCCGACTGCAGCCCGGCGCAGTTGATCATGATGTCGCTGGTGACGCGGCCCTTGTCGTGCTCGACCACGACACCGGTCGGTCCGCTATGGATGGCACGTACGGCTGAGCCGAGGATCAGGGTGGCACCGTTCTCGGCGGCGAGTCGCGCGTACGTCGCGGACACCTCGGTGTAGTCGATGATGCCGGTCGAATGGACCCGCAGCGCGGCGACGGCGTTCACGTGCGGCTCGACCTCGCGCGCCTGCTCCGCCGAGATCAGCTCGCAGGGCGTGCCGTTGGCCTGCCCGCGCTCGTACAGCGCCTTGAGGCCCGGTACCTGCTTGTCCTCGGTCGCCACGATGAGCTTCCCGCACACCTCGTGGCGGATGCCGTGTTCCTTGGCGAACGCGACCATGGACGTGTTGCCGGCCGTGCACATGGTCGCCTTGAGCGAACCGGGACGGTAGTACGGGCCGGCGTGGATCACGCCTGAGTTGTGACCGGTCTGGTGGGCGGCCCAGCGGTTCTCCTTCTCGA
>JAYUEA010000186.1:0-6068 GCA_043739465.1 Propionibacteriaceae bacterium | reverse complement strand
CAGGTCGCTCCAGACCACGATCTGGGTGGTGCTCACGGACGGACCCTCCGAGGCAACGCCTGGTCAGCACGAGCGCGCCCGAGGTCGGTCTCGTACGGGTCGAGAGACTCGACGAGCCGGTCGAGCTGTCCGAGGGCACGAGCGACGCTGAGGGTGACTCCCAGGCTGACGCCCGCGTCCCCGTGCTCCAGACGCCTGAGCGTGCCACGGTCGATCCCGGCCCGCTCGGCGACCTGCTCCGCCGTGAGGTTCGACAGCTTGCGCCACGTGGTCAGCCGCTCGCCGATGAGGACGGCCGAGCGGCGCACCCTGACGGGGAGTGGCCTGGCGGCCATGGAAGGCTCCTAACGATGCAGATAGGCACCATTATAAGTCGCAAAGCGTTTCATGTCCATCATTAGGTCGGTATCAGCATCAGGAGCGTGCCGCCGACGATGAGCACCAGGCCCACGATCGCGCGCTTTCTGAGCTTCTCGTGGAGGACGAAGGTCGCGAACGCGACGGTGACGACGATGCTGAGCTTGTCGATGGGTACGACGAGGCTTGCGGGGCCGAGCTGCAGCGCGCGGTAGTAGCAGAGCCACGAGGCTCCGGTGGCGACTGCCGACAGGGCGATGAAGACCAGATCGCGCCTGGGGATGGCGCGGATCTGACCCTGCTGGCGGGACGCGAAGACGACGACCCAGGCCATGACGAGCACGACGATGGTGCGCAGCGCCGTGCCTAGGTTGGACTCGACGCCGCTGATGCCGACCTTCCCGAGGATCGAGGTCAGGGCTGCGAAGACGGCTGAGCCGATCGCGTACAGAAGCCAGGTCCGGCTCGCGGTGGACTCGCTGCGCTTCGGGATCCACTCGATCATCAGGTAAGTGCCGACGCCGATCACCGTGATGCCGACGAGTCGTACGGCGAGGTTCGACGTCTCGCCGAGCAGCAGGATCGCGAGCAGCACCGTGAGGATGATGCTCGACTTGTCGACGGGCGCGACCTGGTTCACATCGGCCAGCTGGAGGGCCCGGAAGTAGCACAGCCACGACCCGCCCGTGGCCAGCCCCGACAGGCCGAGGAACAGCCAGGTGGTGGCCGACAGACTGCCGATCGTGTGTGCCGAGCCGACGATAAGTACGACCAGCCAGGCGAAGAGCAAGACGATGGCGGTACGGATCGCGGTGGCCAGGTTCGACGGCGTGTGCCGGATCCCGACCTTCGCGAGGATCGCCGTCAGCCCAGCGAACAGCGCAGAACCGAGCGCGTACGACAACCACATGGCAGTCAGTGTGTCGCGTCTCGGTGTCGAAGGTCGCCGGTAGGGGTTGCTAGCAGCCCGTGGCGTCGTGAATGTGTGAGAATCTCCTGGCCCGGTCGCGTCCATTCGTCGGCGGGCGGGGGTCTGCTAGTCCTGAATGGGGCGGTTGGGCACCCAGAGAGCGACTCGGGTGAGGCCTTCGGATCGAGCCACCAGGAGTTCGCCACTGATCAGGCGAGCTCGCTCACGCATGCCGAGGATGCCCAGACGATCCGTGTGTGCAGACGTCGAAGGATCGAACCCTCGTCCGTCGTCGACGACGCTCACTCTCGTGCCCGACTCCTCGTAGCTCAGCGCCACAGTCGCTCGCGAGGCGGAGGCATGTCGCTCCACGTTGTGCAGAGCCTCCTGCACGATCCGGTACACAGCCAGGTCTGCTTCGGCCGGGAGACGGGCCGGAGTGCCATGGACCTCCATCGTCACGTCGACCTTGGTATGCGCCCGGACCTCCCCGGTGAGTGCCTCGATGGCGGGGATCAGGCCGAGATCGTCCAGAATGGATGGCCGGAGCGCGCGGCAGAGGCGCCGGATGTCGTCGATGCTGCGATCGATCCCGCTCTCTGCCAGACGTAACCGTTCGTCGAGCTCCTGTCCTGGCGGGTACGGACCGCGGAGGCTGTTCCGCACCACGAGGAGGTCTTGGATCGTCTCGTCATGCAGCTCCCGCGACAGTCTCTGGCGTTCGCTCTCCTGCGCTCGCATGGCGAGCTGGACGTAGGAGCGCAAGGAGTCCTGGGCCTCCTGGAGGCCCTTGTTCGCGGTCTCTGCTGTCTCCTTCGCGCGTTGTTCACGATCCACGCGGGCGGCCACCGTGACACCTAGCGCCAGAAGGAGGGCCAGCTGGGTCAGGACGCCGATCCGCTGGGCGCCCTCGTGGAACAGAAAGACGTTCGGCACCGCCAAGGCGACACACAGCAGCCCAGTGGGGAGGGCGCCTTCGACCCCGAAGTTGAGGGCCGCGTACACGACCGGGATGAACAGCATGGAGATCGGCAACAGGTACAGGCCGGGTGTGGGAGTCCATCGCACGGACGCCTCCAACAGGAAGTGGAGCCCGCTCAGGACGAGAACGAGGACCTGCACGATCCAGAAGTGCGTCCTGCGGACGTGCCCCCTCAACCGGCCGAACCACGTGCTCAAGGACTTCCTCGCTGACGAGAGCTCGAACCTCACTCGGCCGCCTTCTTGATCGCTGCGATGGCCGCTTCCGTACGGGACCCGACCTGAAGCTTGGCGTAGATGCTGCGTAGGTGTGCCTCGACGGTTCGAACGCTGAGCTCCAGCTCTTTGGCGATCTCCTTGTTGGCCCGGCCCAGCGCGAGCAGGGCGAGGACGTTCTGCTCTCTCCCGCTGAGTGCGTCGAGGAGAGCAGGCGTTGGGGTGTCACGGCGCGAGATCCGTCGGAACACTGCTGCAGCGAGTTCAGGGCTTAGTACGGCGTCGCCATCATGAGCACGGCGGATGGCTGCGGCCAGGTCGTCGCCCTGCACGGTCTTGAGGAAGTACCCAGCCGCGCCCGCTTCGATGGCAGCCTCGACGTACTGGATGTCGTCGTAGATGCTCAGGATGATGATCGCCGTGTCGGGCATCCTCGCGTGAAGCTCTCTCGTGGCGTCGATGCCATTCCCGTCGGGCATGGCGATGTCCATGAGGATGACGTCAGGTCGAGCGCGAGGCGCGAACTCGAGCACTTCGCGAACACTGCCGCACTCAGCCACGATCAACAGGCCGGGGTCCGAGACAGCCAAGCGATATGCGACCCCCGCCCTGAAGAGCGGATGATCGTCGACAAGCAGGACCCGTACGATCTCGCGGCCGTCTGACTCCGACTCCGTCACCATGCCTACCCCTCTCGCTGAGGACAAGTGTCGCCGCATCCGCCCACACGCGCCATCGCCGGTGGGCGCTCGGGGATAGGTGATATCGCCTAGACACGGCTCGGTGTGATCGCCGTTGCGGACCACACAGCCGCGTCACAGAATCGTCGCGGGTCCGCACGACGTCGCAGTCGTTGACGGCCTCAGTCGCCGGATCAGCCGCTCCGGCCAAGTTGGGCCTAGTTGAGGAGAATCAATGGATCTGAACTCACGTGAGACCTGGACAGTGATCCACGGCATGGTCCTCGGCGTGGTGTTCCTGTTGGCGTTCAGCGGCGCTCTGGCTGAGATGTGGGGCCTCCGCCCAGGCATCACGACCGCCGCTGGCATCAGGGACCGCATGAAGAGGCTTTACGTCGGTTTCGGCGTGATGGCCGTGTCCGCCTGGCTGACGGTCATCTCGGGCACGTACATCGTCTACCCCTGGTACCGAGCGAAGCTCGCCGGTGCACAGTACGCAGCCTGCAAGGGGCTGGACCTCCCGTCCAAGACCTGCTCATCGCGCGACTTCATCTTGTCGAACACGAGCGGGAACACCGCCGAGTGGCACAACTTCGGCATGGAGTGGAAGGAGCACGTCGCCTGGCTGGCCCCCTTCCTCGCGACCGGCGCCTTCCTGCTCGTCCTGTACTACGGCCCGCGTCTCGTAGCCCGCCCGTGGCTGCGCAACGCCGTCATCGTCATGCTTGTGGCCGCCTTCCTGGCAGCCGTCGTCGCCGGCGCCTTGGGCGCCTTCATCAACAAGGTGGCTCCGATCGTATGAACACCACGACCATTTACGACATCCCCGAGCTGGAGGGTCTCGACCTCACTGAGCGTCCCGACGGTCCCGGGGCCGCATTCATGCTCTCCGCGGGTATCGGCTGCTTCGTACTCGGGCTCTTCACGACGCTCGACGAGGCCAGCAAGGGCGTAGACACGTTCCTGGCGACGTGGGGGACCAACGGCGTAGGACCCCTGGCCGGGAAGGTAGGACTCGCGGTGATCGCCTTCGTCGTCTCCTTCGCCGTCCTTGTCGCCCTCCTGTGGAAGAAGGACGTCAACATCAAAAAATGGTTCTGGGTCTCGGTGGCGTTGGGCAGCCTCGGCGCCCTCCTGACTTTCCCACTCTTCTTCCAGATGTTCGCCGCGGGCTAGATGAGTGCCTCCGACCGGGTTTTCGCCTGGACCATGGCCACCGGTGAGAGCCTCGTCGCCTTCATGGTGACCTGGCTCCTCTCCGTACGAGTCATGGGCCTGTTCCTTGGCGAAGCCGTGGCAGCGAACGCGGCGATGGCGGTAGCGGTTCTCGCAGGCATCGTGATCATCATCGTCGAAGGACTCCGGCGCTCAGCCCAGCTGAAGCGGGTGACGAGTTCGCCGAGCGGTTGAACAGCGTCACTTCAGCCCATTGATCCGTACCGGTCGTCCGCGCCACTCGCGGGCGGCCGGTACGGCCTGGGTCAGGGCTGTGACAGGTTCGTCTTCAACTCGCGGCAGCGGGGAGAGTGGTGCATCAGGATCGGGTGTGGACCTGATCCAGACGGAGGCGGTGCTGGGTGTCGAACAGTCTGCGGTACGCGAGTTGGACCGACACCAGGCAGCCCAGCGCGGTGCTGCCGGCGATGACGAACATGATGACGATCTGGTAGCGCACGGCAGTGTTCGGCGTGGCGCCGCCAAGGATCTGGCCGGTCATCATGCCTGGCAGGCTGACGATCCCCATGACAGCCATGCTGTTCAGGGTGGGGATCATGCCGGTGCGCAGTGCATCACGTCGCGAGCTGTGTGCGGCTTCCCAGCGGGTGGCGCCCACCGCCAAGAGGCCCTCGATCTGGTCCCTGCCCGCGTCCAGGTTCGACGTGAAGCGGTCGACGGCCAGGGACACCCCGGTCAGTGAATTGCCGAGGACCATGCCCAGGATCGGGACTGAGTACTGGGGCAGGAACCATGGTTGGACGTTCAAGATGCCCTTGAGGGCCAGCGCGGTCACCAGGAACGAGCTGGCCATGATCGACACGAAGCTATCCAGCAGGAGTCGTGGGTAGGACCGCTTGGGACGCTTGGCGGCGGCCTGCGCCGCCAGGACTGTCATGACCAGCCCGATACCGATCACAGGCAGCGGATTGTTCAGCGCGAAGACCCAGTTGAGGATCAGCCCCACCAGCAGCAGCTGAGCGGTCATCCGCACGCTGGCGATCGCGATGTCGCGTTCGAGGCCGAGCCGCAGGCGCCATGACACAACCAGCGAGACCAGCATGAGTGCCGCGGCGATGGCGAGCTGCAGATCGCTGATCGGCTCCGTACTCACTGTTGTTCTCTGTCAGCTGGCTGAATGTGCCACATGGTGGTGCCCATCCGTTCTTGCCCGGCGGCGTCGTGGCCGACCCACAGCAGCGCCCGCTCGTGGCTGTCGCACCAGTTCAGGATGACCTGCTCTGCCCTTGCCGCGAGAGCGGGGTCGAGCGCGGAGGTCGCCTCGTCCAGCAGGAGTATCGCTGGCTCCAGGAGCAGTGCCCGCGCCAGCTGAACCGACTGGATCTCCCCGCCCGACAGGGTTGCGGTATCAGCCTGAAGCAGGGCAGCGGGTCGTCCCAGGGCCTCCAACAGGTCCGTGGCTGTGGCCTGGCTGAAGTCCTTCGCCTTATGCACAGACAGCTGGAACGGGGCCCTCAGCGCCTCCAGGACGAGGCCGCTCGGCAGCGAGGGTCGTTGCGGGACGTACATGACCTGCGAACGGTAGGTGGGCACAGACCAGGTCTCCGGCGCCTTGCCGCGGAACTCGCAGGCCGTATGGGAAAGGGGGTCGAGATGGGCAAGCGCCCGTAGCAGCAACGTCTTGCCGCTGCCAGAAGGGCCATCCACCACCAGGCGGTCTCCCGACGCAACCTCGAAACTGACGCCGC
>JAYUEA010000185.1:0-2007 GCA_043739465.1 Propionibacteriaceae bacterium | reverse complement strand
TCCCCGACGGCGGCGACGTCCGCGTCGAGGACCTCGTGGAGAAGGGTGCTGTCCGTGACGGGCAGCTCGTCAAGGTGCTCGGCACCGGCGACATCTCCGTCGCGCTGCAGGTGAGCGCCCACGCGTTCTCGGCGTCGGCCAAGGCGAAGATCGAGAAGGCGGGCGGCTCGGCCAACGAGCTGTGAGCCACGTCATCTGAAGGTTGCGGCAGGTCGGTGCGAACCGGCCTGCCGCAGTCGTTTTCCGGGACGTCTCCGTACAGTCCACTGATGGCTCGCCGCAGCGAGTCGGCAGTTCACCACTGTGCTTGGTACGATTTCCCGGTTGCCGCCGGCTCGATGCCGCGCGGCCGTCACGACGCGAGCGTGTCGTGAGCGATCCACGTACGTGATGAAAGGGCCCGAATGCTCTCGGCCTTCGCAACTGCGTTCCGGACTCCGGACCTTCGCAGGAAGCTGCTGTTCACCCTGCTCATCATCGTCGTGTTCCGACTGGGGTCGACGATCCCGGTCCCCAACGTGAACATCCAGCAGCTGAACGTCTGCCGGACCCAGGCCGCGGCGGGCGACAACGCCGGTCTCTACTCCATGGTGAACCTGTTCAGCGGCGGGGCACTGCTGCAGCTGGCCATCTTCGCGCTCGGCATCATGCCGTACATCACGGCGAGCATCATCCTGCAGCTCCTCACGGTCGTCATCCCTCGGCTCGAGGCCCTCAAGCAGGAGGGTGCCTCGGGCACCGCGAAGATCACGCAGTACACGCGCTACCTGACGCTCGTTCTCGCGGTCATCCAGGCGACAGCGTTCACCACGCTCGCCGTGAACGACCAGCTGTTCTCCGGCTGCACCGGCGTCGTGTACGACACCAGCGTCTTCCCCGTCGTCGTCATGATCCTCACGATGACGGCCGGCACGAGCATCATCATGTGGATGGGCGAGCTCATCACCGACCGCGGTGTCGGCAACGGCATGTCGGTCATGATCTTCACCCAGATCGCCGCCCAGTTCCCGAACTCCCTGTGGAGCATCAAGGTCGCCCACGAGAGCGACGGCACCAAGGGTTGGTTCGTGTTCCTGCTGGTCATCGGCATCGGCCTCCTGGTCATGGCCGGTGTCATCTTCATGGAGCAGGCTCAGCGCCGGATCCCGGTGCAGTACGCCAAGCGCATGGTCGGCACCCGGATGTTCGGGGGCTCGACCACGTACATCCCGCTCAAGGTCAACCAGGCCGGCGTCATCCCCGTCATCTTCGCGTCGTCGATGCTGTACCTGCCGGTTCTGTACGCCCAGTTCCAGCCCACCAGCCCGGTCGGCGCCTGGATCGCTCAGAACTTCGTGAAGGGCGACCACTGGACGTACAACCTGGCGTTCTTCTTCATGATCATCGCCTTCGCCTACTTCTACGTGGCGATCACCTTCAACCCTGAAGAGGTCGCCGACAACATGAAGAAGTACGGCGGCTTCATCCCGAGCTACCGTGCCGGCAAGCCGACCGAGCGCTACCTCGCGTACGTGCTCAGCAGGCTCACCCTTCCTGGCTCGCTGTACCTCGCGTTGATCGCGATGATCCCGACGCTGGCCATCGTGCTGCTCAACTCGAACCAGAAGTTCGTCTTCGGCGGCACGTCGATCCTCATCATCGTGGGCGTCGGTCTGGACACGGTGAAGCAGATCGAGAGCCAGCTCCAGCAGCGCAACTACGAGGGCTTCCTGCGCTGACAAGGTGAGCCACCCCGCCGGAGGGTGGCCAGGCGCCGTTGGTAGGGTGAGTGATACTCATTGACATCAATCAAGGACCAACGATGCGCCTATTGATCATGGGGCCTCCCGGCGCGGGAAAAGGCACCCAAGCCTGCCGTCTCGCCGGGCGACTTGGAATCCCCACCATCTCCACCGGAGAGATCTTCCGGTCGAACATCACCCGCGGCACGACGCTCGGGATCGAGGTCAAGAGGATCATCGACGCCGGCGACTACGTCCCGGATGAGATCACTGAGGCGATCGTGGC
>JAYUEA010000184.1:0-2009 GCA_043739465.1 Propionibacteriaceae bacterium | reverse complement strand
CGTCGCGGCTCGGCGAGGACCCGAAGCGCGGCATGGAGAACTACGACGACCGGAACGCCGACTCTTTGGTCTGGGACATCATCGACGCCGTGAGGGGGGTCGCCGGGAGCACAGGCCTCACGATGGCGCAGGTGGCGCTGGCGTGGGTCGCCGACCAGCCGGGCGTGACGGCGCCGATCATCGGGAACCGTACGGGCGAGCAGCTCGCCGAGGCGCTGGCGATGGCCGACACGCATCTGGACGACGACGACCTCGCCGCGCTGAGCGAGGTGTCGGCGCCGGACGTGCCGCAGTATCCGTATGGGCGGATGGGGCAGGGGCAGCGGAGCCGTCCGATCTCTGGGGGTCCCGCCAGCTGAGGAGGTTGTCCACAGGGGACGTGCCGGTCGGAGACTTCTGTGGACAACTGACAGATCCGGCTTCGGAGTCACATGGTCTCGGGTGTGACGATCATTACTCAGGATGCCGTGGCGCTGCTGCCGCCATGGGCGCGGAACGACCCGATCGGACAGGCCTACTACCGGGAGGAGTACGGCAGGGCGGTGATCGACGAGCGCGGCCTGTTCGAGCTGATCGCGCTCGAGGTCTTCGTCGTGGGCCTCTCGTGGCTCACGGTGCTGCGACGACGCACCGCCTTCCGCGAGGCATTCGCCTGTTTCGACGTCGATGCCGTGGCGGCGTTCGACGAGACCGACGTAGCCCAGCTGATGGCTGACCCGCGGATCATCCGCAACGAGCGGAAGATCCGCGCGGTGATCGCCAACGCCCGTGCCGCGGTCGAGCTTCGTGCCGACGGCGGGCTGCCTGCGGCGGTGTGGGACGTCCAGCCTGACGCGACGCCGACCCCGACCTCGATCGAGGAGGTCCCCGCGCGTTCAGAGGCTGGCGACAGACTCGCCCAGACGCTTCACTCGCGGGGGTTCACCGGCATCGGGCCGACGACCGCCCATGCACTGCTGGGAGCTGTCGGGGTGGTCGACCTCCACCTCGTCGGGTCGCCGGGCAGGAACTGCAACGGGTTGTGGACACGAACCGGCAAGCGAAGGTCGCGCCCTCGTCTGGAGGGGTGAGCCGGTCGTGGTCGGGCAGTGGGAGAGGCGTCAGCGGGCGTCGCCCAGACACGCTTCGGCCCGGTCCGCCCACGCGAACCGGGCCGCGAGTGCGGTGCGTCAGCTGTTGGCCGAAGGAGGAGTGTCCTCGTCCGCGTACGCGCCGGGCGGGTCGAACACGAGTCCCGCTCCGTCCGTCGCCTCGCGAAGCTCTTTGGGAGCGAGCCACCGGGCCAGGTGGTACAGGCCGACGGCCACGATCGTGCCAAGCGCGATGCCCGAGAGCGTGAAACTGTCGGAGAACTTCAGCGAGACGTCGCCGATGCCGATCACGATGCCCGCTGCGAGCGGAACGAGGTTGAGCGGGTTGCCGAAGTCGACCCCGTTCTCCTTCCAGATCTTCGCGCCGAGGAGGCCGATCATGCCGTAGAGCACGACAGTGATGCCGCCGAGCACGCCGCCGGGGGTGGCGGAGATGATCGCGCCGAACTTCGGCGACAGACCGAACAGGATGGCGACCAGAGCGGCCACGAAGTACGCGGCCGTCGAGTAGACCTTGGTGGCCGCCATGACGCCGATGTTCTCCGCGTACGTGGTGGTCGGGCCCGCGCCGGCGAACGTCGAGATCATGGAGGCAGCGCCGTCGGCGGCGATCGCGCGACCGAGGTACGGGTCGAGCTTCTCGCCGGTCATCTCGGCGACGGCTTTGACGTGGCCCGTGTTTTCGGCGATGAGTGCGATCACGACAGGCAGCGAGACGAGCACGAACGCGAGGTTGAAGGTCGGCAGGTGGAATCCGACGACCTTGGTGGCGAAGTCGCTCACCGGCGGCAGGCCGAACCAGTTGGCGGTTTGGACGTTCGTCCAGTCCACGCGGTAGTGGGTGGTGACCTTGCCGGCGGCGGCGCTGAAGGAGGTGATCTGGCCGGCGGTGACGTCGAGGATCCAGCTGAGGACGTA
>JAYUEA010000183.1:0-2010 GCA_043739465.1 Propionibacteriaceae bacterium | reverse complement strand
CGAGGTCGATCTGGATCTCCAGTGGGGTTCGCCGGGCCCCGGCCTCGAGGTCGCGGACCACGTCGTCCGGCTCCAGCTGCGGGTGGGCGTCGAGGCTGGTGAGCAGGCGGCGTAGCACCTCGGCGTTCCTGGCAAGGTGAGTCGCCACGTGGGCGCGGGTCCAGCCGGGCAGGGCCGTGGGGCTGTGCCAGTCGTTCTCGGAGATCGCGATCGTGTCACCGAGGAGGCGCTGGGTGGCCACCATCTTGAGGCGCAGCACCTCGCTCAGGTCGGCGTGGGCAACGATCATGCACCCAACCTACGGGCTCCCGACCAGGCGCGGCACCTCGGCGCCGAGATCAGCGGACGAGAAGTGTCGGAGGTCCCCCGTACGATGTCCGGCGTGATGGACAGACTGGTTGTCAGGGGAGCTCGGGAGCACAACCTCAAGAACGTCTCGCTCGACCTTCCGCGGGATGCGCTCATCGTGTTCACCGGACTGTCCGGCTCCGGCAAGTCGTCCCTGGCCTTCGACACGATCTTCGCCGAGGGCCAGCGGCGCTACGTGGAGTCGCTGTCGGCCTACGCGCGGCAGTTCATCGGACAGATGGACAAGCCCGCCGTCGACTTCATCGAAGGGTTGTCGCCGGCCGTCTCCATCGACCAGAAGTCCACGTCGCGCAACCCGCGGTCGACCGTCGGCACGATCACCGAGGTGTACGACTACCTCCGGCTCCTGTTCGCCCGCGCGGGTCGACCTCACTGCCCCCAGTGCGGGGAGCCAGTCGCTCGCCAGACGCCCCAACAGATCGTCGACCGCCTACTGGCGCTGCCCGCAGGCACCCGCTTCCAGGTCCTGGCTCCCGTCATCCGCGGCCGCAAGGGTGAATACCGCGATCTGTTCACCGAGCTCGCGACGGAGGGCTTCGCGCGCGTCCGGGTCGACGGCGAGGTCCACCAGCTGACGCAGCCTCCGACGCTGGACAAGCAGAAGAAGCACGCGATCGACGTCATCATCGACCGGCTCGCGGTAAAGCCGTCAGTGAAGCAGCGCCTCACCGACTCGGTCGAGACCGCGCTCCGCCTCGCGCAGGGCATCGTCTCCATCGACTTCGTCGACGAGCCCGCCGACGGGCTCAACCGCGAGCGCCGCTACTCCGAGAAGCTGGCCTGTCCGAACGAACACGACATCGCGATCGAGGAGCTCGAGCCCCGCCAGTTCTCGTTCAACGGTCCCTGGGGCGCCTGCCCGGTGTGCTCGGGCCTCGGCACGACGATGGAGGTCGACCCCGAGCTGGTCGTGCCCGACACGACCCTGAGCCTGTCCGAGAACGCCATCTCCGTCTGGTCGTCGCCCACCGTCGCGGGCTACTTCCAGAACCTGCTTGCCGGGATCGCCGAGACCGAGCAGTTCTCGTTGTCGACGCCGTTCCGCGAGCTGCCTCCCACGATCCAGCAGCTCGTGATGCTCGGCGTGAGCGACCCCGTGTACGTACGCCACAAGAATCGCTACGGGCGGGTGCGGACCTACACGGCGAAGTACGAGGGCGCGATCCCGTACATCAAGCGTCGTCACGCCGAGGCGGAGACTGACACGGCGCGGGAGCGCTACGCCGAGTACATGCGCGAGATCCCGTGCTCGGCCTGCCAGGGGGCGCGACTGAAGCCGACGACGCTGGCCGTGACCGTGGGCGGCAAGAACATCGCCCAGATCGCCAGCTTGTCCATCGACGAGGCGGCGACGTTCCTGGGCTCGCTGGAGCTGACGTCGCGGGAAGCACAGATCGCCGAGCGTGTGCTCAAGGAGATCCAGGAGAGGCTGCGGTTCCTGCTCGACGTCGGCCTCGACTACCTCAGCCTGTCGCGACCTGCTGCCACCCTGTCCGGGGGCGAGGCGCAGCGGATCCGGCTCGCGACCCAGATCGGGTCGGGGCTGGTGGGCGTCCTGTACGTGCTGGACGAGCCGTCGATCGGCCTGCACCAGCGCGACAACCGCCGGCTCATCGACACGTTGATCCGGCTGCGGAACCT
>JAYUEA010000182.1:0-6105 GCA_043739465.1 Propionibacteriaceae bacterium | reverse complement strand
GTCATCACGCCGAACGCCCACAGCCACCACGCGAAGGGGTGGATCGAGCGAGGGAGGCGAAGGCGCACCCAGCCCGACCGTACGGCGCTGACATCGGTACTCACGGGAGACGACTCAGGACGACGATCGCCGCGCCGCCGGTGGCCAGGACCATGGCGGCCAGCTCCAGGACGGCATCGGTGTTGTACCGGCGAAGGCCGTTCTCGGCGCCGGGGAGGGTCGAGGCACGCACGGGGGGCTCGGAAGAAATGCCCGCTGCCGTGGCTGCGGGTCTAGCGAGAGCGTCGACCGGGTGGGCGGGAGCTGTCGCTGCAGCGATCAGGACCGGTAGGGACAGGACGCAGAGGAGCAGTGCGACAGCGGGAGGGTGAACACCCCTCATGCGGGAAGCCTCTCCCAGTCCGGGGTGAGTAAGGCGGACAGTGAGCCCGCCACGACACCGGTCTGTAGTCCGCGACAGATTGGGCACGATCCCGTACGGCATTCCGGCTCGTGACCTAGAGGTCACCCACGGTTGCGGGTCAGCGCCGGACTCGGACCGGCTTCCCCGCACAGGACTTGCGATGTGCGGTCTTCACGCTATCACCCGCGTCTGGACGGACTGCCTGCGGTCGACTCCCTCAGAGTTCGCAGAGGCGGGCCGCAGAGGTGCTGCCGAACCGGTAGTCGTACGTGGCACCGCCGGCTTTCACGACCACCTGGTAGCCGTCGATGAGTGCCTGGGTGTACATCATGCCGGGCTTCGGGCAGCCGAGGGAACCGTTGGGCCAGGTCACCGCGCGGGCCGTCACGACCTCGAGACCGTTGGTGGGCGCGCCAAGGCGCTCCAGGTCGGCGAGGATCGCGGCCCAGTGGGTCGCGGGGATGCCGGTCGGTGCGCTCATAGCATCAGTCGTACCACTCGAGGGCGACGAAGCCGAGGGTGACGGCGCAGCGGGAGTCACGACGACGGTCGGCGTCGAAGCGGGTGAGGGGGTCGCTGGGGGTGCGGAGTCACAGCCGGTAAGCGCCGCGACAGCGACGAGGGCGGAGGCGGCGACGGTTGTACGGATCACGGGTCCAGACTAGTTGGGGTCAGGTCGCGAGAACTCTCTGAGCAGCGCCACGGGCCGCCTCTTCGATCGTGGAGATCCCCGTCGCCATCGTCGAGGCGCGGTTCACGAGGACGACGAGCAGCAGCTGGTGACCACCGGACTGTACGGAGCCGATGCTCGTCACGTCCCACAGGCCCGTGGTGGGGCGGGGGAGCCGGCCGTTCGTGATCGCATAGCCGACGCCGTCCCTGGTCGCCGACCGAGATCCCCCGGTCCCGGTCGTCGCCGACCGCCGTCATGAGCGAGATCACGTACGCCTGCGAGGCTGCGCCTCCCTGTGGCATCCGCATCCGAAGATGCCCAGCGTCGACCCGGCCAGGGAGCGGTAGCGTCTGTCCTCGTGCCGACAGCCGCCGACGTGACCGACTCCGCAGCCGTGCGCGTCCGTCGCACCGGGCTCGCCGGGCTGGCCTTCGCCCTGCTCTCGGCCTCCTCGTTCGGCATGTCGGGAGTGCTCGGCAAAGGACTTCTGGATACCGGCTGGTCGTCCGGGGCGGCGATCCTGCTGCGCGTGAGCGTCGCGGGGCTCGTCCTCATGGTGCCCACGCTGGTGAGCCTGCGTGGACGCATGGGCACGGTCCGTCGTCACGCGAGGCTCATCGTCGCGTTCGGGTTGGTACCGGTCGCCGGCACCCAGTTCTGCTTCTTCCAGGCGGTGTCGCGCCTCCCCGTGGCAATCGCGCTGCTGCTCGAGTACACAGCCCCGCTCGTGATCATCGGTTGGATGTGGCTGCGACACGGCCATCGACCCAGCCGCCTCACGGTCGTCGGATCAGTGGTCGCTGCCCTCGGCCTGCTGCTGGTCCTCGACATCGCCAGCGGCCACACGATCGACCTCATCGGGGTGATGTGGGCCCTGATCGGGATGCTCGGCGCCGCGACGTACTTCATCCTCGGTTCGCACGACGCCGAAGGTCTGCCCCCGATCGCACTCGCCGGAGGCGGCATGATCGTGGGTGCCGTCGGGCTCGGGCTGCTCGGGCTCGTACGGGTCGTGCCGATGACCTTCTCGGCAGCACCCGCGATGCTCGGATCCACGGCCGTCGCGTGGTGGGTCGACGTGCTCTTCCTCGGTGTGATGACCGCGGCCATCGCGTACGCGACCGGCATCGCCGCCAGCCGTCGTCTCGGTTCCCGTCTGGCCTCGTTCTTCGCCCTCACCGAGGTGCTGTTCGCGCTCCTGTTCGCCTGGCTGCTGCTTGGCCAGATGCCCCGGCTCGTACAGCTCTTCGGTGGCCTCGTGCTCCTCGTCGGCGTCGCTGTCGTGAAGCTCGGCGAGGGCAAGGCCGTCGACGTCTCACCCGAACCGCTGAGCTGATGTCGAAGCTCACGCCCGCGATCCGGATGGGGCTGTCGATCACGGCTGCGGTCGGCGTGTACGGGGTCTCGTTCGGCGCCCTCTCGGTGGCCTCAGGGCTGAGCGTCCTGCAGACCTGCGCTCTGAGCCTGCTGATGTTCACGGGCGGCTCGCAGTTCGCGTTCATCGGCGTGATCGGCGGCGGCGGCACGGGAGCGGCCGCCTGGGCCGCAGCGACTCTCCTTGGCGTCCGGAACGGCGTGTACGGGATGCAGCTCAAGACCCTCATCCGACCAGCGGCGGGGATCATCCCGCTGATGGCCCACGTGACGATCGACGAGTCGACCGCCACCGCCACCGCTCAGGGCGACCACGACGAACGCGTACGGGGCTTCTGGACGGCCGGCCTCGGCATCTACGTCTTCTGGAACGTCTCGACGCTGCTCGGTGCCCTGCTCGGCGAATCGATCGGCGACCCAGCACGATGGGGACTGGACGGCGCAGCGGTCGCCGCGTTCCTCGGGTTGCTGTGGCCGAGGCTGCGCAGCCGGGACCCCATCGCTCTCGCGGTCGTCGCCACGCTGACCACGTTGATCGCACTGCCCCTCGTGCCGCCGGGGATCCCGGTGCTGCTGGCCGCCGCCGCGACCGCCTTGTGGTGGGCTGTGCGGCAGCGGGGGAGCGGGCGATGAGCCTGTGGACCTGGGTGATCCTGGCCGTCGTCGCCGCGTACCTGATCAAGCTCTCCGGCTACCTGCTGCCTCAGAAGCTGCTGGACCACCCGGTGGTGATCAAGCTCGCGGCCGCCCTGACGGTAGGCCTGCTCGCCTCGCTGACGGTCATGAACGCCGTCGGCAAGGGACAGTCGATCATGCTCGACTCCCGGCTGCTGGCCCTTAGCGTCGCTGCCGTGGCCCTGTGGCTCAAGGCGCCGTACATCGTCGTCGTGCTCGCCGGCGGTCTCGCCGCGGCCCTCGGTCGTCTCGCCGGCCTGCCCTGACGATTCCTTCGTGGCGGCACCACTGCCGCTGCGTCGCATACCCTAGGGGGTATCGATCGACGCCACAAATTCGGGGTCGTGCTGACGTGCCGCGGGAGACTTCCCTACGGGCCCGTAAGAAACAACCTACGGTGGAGTAGGTTTGAGTTCTTGTCGTTGTTCTCGAAGGAGCCGGGATGGATGCGAACCATGTAGCTGTGAGGTTCATCCGGTCCGCGGCGAGCCATGGCCGTCGTCCCGCGACCAGGATCGCGGTGGGGGACGGCTGGAAGGTACGGACCTACGCTGAGCTTGATGCCGACGTGCGTCGGCTCGCTGCGCGCCTGGTCGACCTGGGCCTCGAGGCGGGGGATCGGGTCGCCATCCTCTCGGCCAACGTGCCCGAGTGGACCCTGACGGATCTCGCGTGCGCCTCGGCCGGCCTCGTCTCCGTTCCGCTGTACCCGACGAGCACTCCAGACCAGATCCGGCACATCCTGGCCGACTCGGGCAGCCGCATGCTTTTCGTGGCGGGCGCGGCAGATGTGGCCAAGCTCGCTGAGGTACGTGCCGAGCTGCCGGCGCTGACGCGTGTGGTGAGCTTCGTCCCGGTTCCCGGCGCAGAAGGCGTGACGACCCTGGCACAGGAGCTTGCCGCCGCCCCGGAGGACATGTCCGGCGTCGATGCCCGCCTCGAGGCGGCATCCAGCCACGACCTGGCGACGATCGTCTACACGTCGGGCACCACTGGCGTGCCCAGGGGCGTGATGCTCTCACACGGTGGGTTCGCGCATCAGGTCGACGTGCTCAACCGCTACTTCGACATCACCACGTTCGACAGCTCCCTGTGCTTCCTGCCGCTCAGCCATGCGTTGGAGAGGGCCTGGACGTACGTGGTGCTCGGGTCTGGTGCCCTCAACACGTACGTGCCCGACACGCGCACGGTGGCCGAGGCGATGGTTCGCTCGCGGCCCAACTTGATGGCCAGCGTGCCGCGCCTGTACGAGAAGGCCTTCCTCACCGCCAAGGACAAGGTCGCCGACTCGCCGGGCAAACAGCGTCTGATGGCATGGGCCCTGCGGACCGGCACGGCGTTCCACACGGCAGTACGCGATGGCGCTCCGCGCAGCACGTACCTGAACCTCTCGTTCCGCCTCGCAGACAAGTTCGTACTGAGCAGCATCCGTAACGCCTTCGGTGGACCGAAGAAGGTGCTCGCCTGTGGTGGTGCGCCCCTTCGTCGCGAGATCGAGGAGTTCTTCTTCTCCTGCGGCCTGCTGGTCCTGCAGGGCTACGGACTGACCGAGACGTCGCCACTGGTCAGCTTCCCGCACGCGGCCGCGTACCGCTTCGGCACGGTGGGCAAGGTCATCGACGGGGGTGAGGTGCGGCTCGCCGAGGAGGACGAGATCTGCTATCGGGGGCCCAACGTGATGATGGGCTACTGGGGCAAGCCGGACGACACCGCTGCGATGCTGAAGGACGGCTGGCTGCACAGCGGAGACGTCGGCCACATCGACGCCGACGGCTACCTGTCGATCACGGGCCGCATCAAGGACCTCATCGTCACCAGCAACGGGAAGAACATCGCGCCGTCACCCATCGAGGGCATGCTGGCCGCGGACCCGCTGTTCGAGTACACGCTCCTGCTCGGCGACAACCGGCCGTACCTGACCCTCCTTGTGGCCCCCTCACTGCCTCATCTGGAGGCCGTCGGTCACCAGCTCCAGCTGCAGTGGGAGAAGCGCGAGGATCTCCTCAACCATCCCGAGATCCTGGCCGAGCTGCGCCGCCGCGTAGCCGCTCTCACGGGCAAGCTCGCCAAGCACGAGCAGATCCGCGACCTGCGTCTGCTCATCGAGGAGTTCACGCAGGAGAACGGCCTGCTGACCCCGACGCTGAAGGTGAAGCGCAAGGAGGTCGAGCGGCGGTTCTCGCAGTTGGTCGACGACATGTACGAGCGGGCGGGCCGACCTCGGAGGTGACACTCGCTCGTGTTGCGCGGCCGAAATCTGTTCACGGTTGGCGTGGTCCCCCTTCGTGCATCGCAAGGCGAAGGAGCGCAGGCGTACCGGGTCGTACGACGAGCTTCGGCAACGCTGCGAGGTGCGTGCCCGGGGCGCGCCGAGCGTCAATGGATTTCGAACACGCGACGCTAGGCTCCCGAGCGTGGACGACGACTACCTGGCCATCAACCGCGCCAACTGGGACAGCCGCGCGCCCATCCACGCGGAGGGGTACGGGCTTGAGAAGTACCTGTCCGACCCGTCCGCGCTGTCCGACGTCGTCCGGTTCGACGCTCCGCGGCTGGGCGACATCACCGGCCTCGAGGTCGTACATCTCCAGTGCCACATCGGCACCGACACCCTGAGCCTGCACCGTCTCGGCGCGCACGTGACCGGCGTCGACCTGTCCGGCGTCTCGCTGTCGCACGCTCGGCAGCTGGCGACTGACGCGGGTGCGCATATCACGTACGTGGAGTCGGACGTCTACTCCGCGCCGCAGGCGCTGGGCCGCACGTACGACCTCGTCTACACCGGCATCGGTGCGATCTGCTGGCTGCCGAGCATCTCGCGCTGGGCACAGACCGTCGCGGCGCTGCTGAAGCCCGGGGGTCGGCTCTTCATCCGTGACATGCACCCCGTGCTGAACACCCTGATGGCCATGGTCGTCGGCGAGGACCACCCGGATCGTGCGCAGCAGTCCTGGATCACCGGGCCGGGGGGTACGACGTT